>JANLUG010000368.1:0-12451 GCA_031363335.1 Gammaproteobacteria bacterium | reverse complement strand
CAGTCCAACTCGAGCTCGAGTGCGGCGATGCGCAGACGATCGCACATGGCCGCGTCGTAGGGCATGCTGAAATCGACGTGCTGCAGCGGCAGCGTATCCATATAGGTATGCATGCGGCCCGATGTGTAGTCGATGATCTGGTGCGGCACCATCAGATCGCCAGGCGCCATCGCATTGGCGATCGAGCCGACCGCATTCGTCGCAAGCAGCGTCGATGCGCCGAGTTCGCGCAACAACCAGACATTCGCTCGATAGTTGATCAGGTGCGGCGCGATCCGGTGCGGCTGGCCGTGGCGCGCGAGGAAGATCACCCTCTTCCCACCGATCGTGCCGATCTGCGGCATGGTGGACGCAGGTCCAAAAGGTGTGTCGATACGATCCGCCGGACGCGTCGCGGCAGCGAGCCGATTGAGCCCGGTGCCGCCGATGATGCCGAGGATTTCAGTCACGCTGCCGACCATCCGACGGGCAGCGCATAGACACCCGCGAGATTGCGCCAGTGGCCGCGGTAGTCCATGCCGTGGCCGAACAGAAACCGATCCGGACAATGCAGCGCCGCTTCGTCGACGCGCACCGGGCGCGGTCGACCGATGTCTTTGTCGACAAGCACTGCGGTGACCACGCTCACCGCGCCCGATTCGCGCAGCCGGGCATCGACCGCGGCCAGCGTATGTCCTTCGTCCAGAACGTCATCGACCAACAGCACCGTCCGGCCGGTGACGTCGGCCGCGGGCAATGCGCGCCACTCGAGCACCGCGCCCTGGGTTGCATCGCGATACCGCGTGGCATGCACGTAAGACACCTCGAGTGCGAAATGCAGGCGCAGCAACAGCTCCGCCGTAAGGATCATGCCGCCGTTCATCACGCACATCACGATCGGGTGGGCGTCGTTCAACCGGATCGTCAACCGCACCGCGAGCTGGTCCACCGCTCGTTCGACAGCGGCTGCGTCGAACAGACATTCGGCCGCAGCGCGCGCGGCGAGGATGTCGGCGGGAACGTTCGAGATGAACTTAGGCATTGCGATCGCGCGGCAAGGAGGCTGCGATACTAAACCAGGCATTAACGTTTCCGAATAGTTAGACGCTGGTCCTCAGAGCCGACATGAATTGAACATTCTCTGGTCATTCGCGAAATCCGCTGTATATAATGCCAGGGAACTGTATAAACACACAGGTACCGCATGCAGGACTTGACCGCTCGCCAATCGCAAGTGCTCGACCTGATCCGCCGCCACATCCTCGACACCGGCTACCCGCCGACCCGTGCCGACATCGCATCGGAACTGGGTTTCAAATCGCCGAACGCAGCGGAAGAGCATCTGAAGGCACTCGCGCGCAAAGGTGCCATCGAGATGATCCCCGGAACGTCACGCGGCATCCGGTTGCCGGAACCGGTCGGCCTGCCGATCGTCGGGCGTGTCGCCGCCGGTAGTCCAATCCTCGCGCAGGAGCACATCGACGACGTCTGCGATCTGCCGGGCAGCTTCTTCCGGCCGCGGGCGGACTACCTGCTGCGCGTTCAGGGCGACAGCATGATCAACGCCGGCATCCTCGATGGCGATCTGCTCGCGGTTCACAAAGCAGACGACGCTCGCGACGGCGAAATCATCGTCGCCCGGATCGACGACGAAGTGACGGTGAAGCGCTTGCGCCGTCCCCGCGGTCGCGGCCGGCTACTTCTGTTGGCAGAGAACGATGCCTACGAACCGATCGAAGTCGATCTCGAGCGGCATACATTTTCGATCGAAGGGCTGAGCGTCGGCGTGATTCGCCGCCACTGAGCTGTTTCCGCCAAGGAGACTTCGATTGGAGGCGAGCGGCGGCAGCGCAGTGCGGCGGACACGCTCAAGCCTCCACCTCCACCGTGCGACCAGCACCAATCAGTGAACGATATCCGGCGCCGCCGTCGATGCATCGTTGGCTTCGACAACTTCCGACATCTGCGACGCCGCCGCTTCGATCATCAGTTTTGCAACCTGCATAGCGCCTGTGCCGAGCATCGTGCGAACTTCGCGGGAAAACTGAATTCGCAGTAGCGGTTCCGCGCCGAGGTCCGGATCGCGCAGCACGATGTCGCCGTTGGGCAGCTGCACGATCTCCAGCATCGCGAATGCATCCGACTGTTCGTCCATCGCATCTCCCATGATCAACTCGGCGCGCGCTTGCGCGGGGCGCGTTTGGTCGCGGTCTGCTTCTCTGCGCGGGCCGGCTTGACCGGTTTCGTTTCGAACGCGGCGCCGTTCTCCTGCACCCATCGCCCGCCCTGATAAACCGCGCGCCAACCGGTCGGCTTGCCGTCGGATTCGCTCGCGACGAACTGCTCGCGCGTCTTGCGGCTGTATTTGACGACCGCCGGATGGCCGTGCGGATCTTTTTCCGGCGCATCGAGCAGGTAATGATGCTTCGGATCCATTTCGGCACGGTGCGGCTTCAACTCGGCGACGGTCGGCGCGCGCGTCTCCCGGTGTTTCGGAAATTGACTCGCCGCCAGGAAAATCCCCGACGCGCCGTCGCGCAGGATGTAGTGGTCGTCGACCTTCACACACCGCAGTTCCGGCATCGGTACGGGAGCAGACTTCGGCGGCGCAGCTTCGCCGTTACGCAACAGTTTGCGGGTGTTCTTGCAATTCGTGTTCGTGCAACCGAAGTATTTACCGAAGCGACCCGACTTCAACTGCATCTCGGCGCCGCACTTGTCACATTCGATCACCGGACCGTCGTACCCCTTGATGCGGAATTCACCCTGCTCGACCGTGAAACCAGGGCAGTCCGGATTGTTACCGCAGATGTGCAGCTTGCGACCTTCATCGACCAGATAACTGTCCATCGGCGTGCTGCACACCGGGCAGCGATTTTTCGTGCGCAGCAGCCGCGACTCACCTTCTGAATCCGCATCGACATCAACTACTTCGTCGCCGGAAATCAGGTTCAACGTATGCGTGCAGCGCTCTTTCGGCGGCAGCCCGTAGCCCGAGCAGCCCAGGAACACGCCGGTGCTGCCGGTGCGGATCTGCATCGGCCGGCCGCAGACGCTGCACGGGATGTCGGTATTGGTCGGCACGTTCGGCCGCATGCCGCCTTTGTCGGCTTGCGCACGGCTCAACTTCCCGGAGAAATCTCCATAGAAGGTATTGAGAACTTCACGCCAGTCCGCCTCGCCGTCGGCGATCAGATCGAGTTGGCCTTCAAGCTGCGCGGTAAAACCGAAATCGAGCAGATTGTCGAAGTTCTCCACCAGCCGGTCGGTGACAAGTTCGCCGATCTTCTCAGCATGGAATCGCCGCGCGTTCAGCGTTACATAGCCGCGGTCCTGGATCGTCGAGATGATTGCCGCATACGTCGATGGACGACCGATGCCGCGCTTTTCCAGTTCGCGCACGAGGCTCGCTTCGCCGAAACGCGGCGGCGGCTTCGTGAAATGCTGGACGGGCTCGATCGCATCGACGGCGAGCGCTTCGCCTGCGACGAAATCCGGCAGCGTGCGGTCTTCGTCCTTTCTCGCGACGGCCGGCAGCACACGTGTGAATCCATCGAAACGTAGAATGCGGCCGCGGATACGCGCTTCGAAATCGCCGGCCTGCGCAATCACCGTTGTGCTCGTGTATTCCGCCGGCGGCATCTGACACGCAACGAACTGGCGCCAGATCATTTCGTACAAACGCACCGCGTCGTTTTCCATTCCGACGAGCGCCGTCGGCGCGGTGCCGACGTTTGACGGACGAATCGCCTCGTGCGCCTCCTGCGCGGCCGCTTTGCTCGCGTACGTGTTCGGTTGTTCCGGCAGATACTGCGCGCCGAACTGCTTCTGAACGTAGTCGCGCACCGCGATGACCGCGTCGCCCGACAGATTCGTCGAATCGGTACGCATATAGGTGATGTAGCCGGCTTCGTAGAGCCGTTGCGCCATCGTCATCGTCTTCTTGACGCTGAACGACATGCGCGTGCTCGCGGCCTGCTGCAATGTCGAGGTGATGAACGGCGCGTTTGGTCGCGTCGTCGTCGGCCGGTCTTCGCGCGAGGCAACCGTGAACGGCTTGCCGCGCAACCGCGACATCGCGTCGTCGGATTGCGCCGCGCTCGTCGGGCGATAGTTCTCGCCGCGGTCCTTGAACACCTGGAACCGATAGCTCTCGTCGTCGTCAGGTCGTTGCAGATCGGCAAACGCTTCCCAGTATTCCTCCGGGATGAAGGCGCGAATCTCGCGTTCGCGTTCGACGATCAGCCGCACCGCGACGGACTGAACCCGACCCGCCGACAGCCCGCGTGCGACCTTCGCCCACAGCAGCGGTGACAGTTCGAAACCGACGACGCGGTCGAGGAAGCGTCGCGCCTGCTGCGCGCTGACGCGGCTCGTATCAATTGACGTGGGATTCGCGAACGCTTCCTGGATCGCCTTGCGCGTGATTTCGTTGAAAACGACGCGTCGATAGCGATCGGGATCGCCGCCGATCGTCTCTTTGAGGTGCCAGGCAATCGCCTCACCTTCGCGGTCGAGGTCGGTCGCGAGGTAGATCTGGTCGGCTTTCTCGGCGAGCTTGCGCAACTCTTCGACGACTTTTTCCTTACCCGGCAGGATTTCGTACGTCGCTTCCCAATCGTGCTCGGGATCCACACCCATCCGGCGCACGAGTTGTGTGCGCGCGCGCTGCTTGCGATAGGTCTCCTTCGCCTTGGGGGACAACTTGCGGGTTTTCGCGGCTTCCTTCGCGCGTGCCTTCGGATCACTCGCCTTGCCGCCGGTCGGCAAATCTCGAATATGACCGATGCTGGACTTAACGATGAAGTCCTTGCCGAGATACCGATTGATGGTCCGCGCCTTGGCCGGCGACTCGACGATGACCAACGAACGGGCCATGTGCCTCCTGATGCGACGGGGTGCCCGGCGCGAAAGGCGCCATGTATACGCGCTCTATTTCCGGACTGTCAACTTAACGGCGCGATGACGTTTGCACAGAGGGGAGATCTGCGCGATGCGTCTCAACTACGCGTTGATGCGCTTTCCGATGCATCGTCTACAGCGTCGACAGGCGTCGCGGCCGCGTCCGCAAGCATTTGAATTTCCGCGAGGTTCTGCAGCGAATCGTGCAGTCGATCGACGCTTGCTTCGGCATTTTCCGCAGTCGCTCGTTCGCGCCACCAGCACGCCACTTCGCTGACATCCGTCGCGCACGCGAGCGAGTCGCCGGGCAAGCCACGCACGACATCGCCGACGCGTTGCCAGTAAGCGGCGTCACCGGCGGGGCGCGATTCCCAGACCCAACCTGCGATCGGACCGTCGGTCGCATCGGCCTTGCGCAGGATCTTCCATTGCGGCGCTGCGCGTGCGACACGCCGCAACCCCAATCGATAGGCCGCGCACTGCACCTTCGGTTCGCGCCGCACGCCCGCAGCAGTTACGCGTGCCTCCGGTTCGGCCGCGAGGTCGTCGAGTTGAGTCATTTCGACCTGAATGCCGTGACCGCGCGCGCGCGCGCGCATCTTTGCGAGCCGCCGATCGGACCGCGACGGCAGCATCCAGAAGATCGGACCGAATGCGGCGAACATCGCCACTGCGATGATGAGCCAGGTCACTGACATACTCCGGCAGGTGATTCGAGACGCGAACAGCAAGCCTCAGTTGTTCGCCGCGACGATTGTGTTGTATGGTCGCCCGAACTTCGGCTAGTGGACAATCATGGGCGCATACCGACGTATCCTGCTAGCGGTAGACCTCACAGAAGAGTCCCACCGGGTCTCCGGTCGAGCGATCGCGTTAGCAAAACGCTTCGAAGCCGAATTGCACGTCATCCACGTCATCGAACCGCTGAGTCTCGCTTACGGCGGGGATATTCCGATGGATCTATCGTCGGTACAGGAACAGATCCACGCGCAGGCCAAATCTCATCTCGCCGAGTTCGCGACATCGATCGGCGTGCCGCCGGAACATCGCTATCTCATCTTCGGCAGACCCGAAGCGGAAATTCACCGCATCGCAAAAGAAAAAGCGATCGATCTCGTGGTGGTAGGCAGTCACGGCCGCCACGGGCTCGCGTTGTTGCTGGGATCAACCGCGAACGGTGTTCTGCACGGTTCACCCACCGACGTGCTCGCCGTTCGCGTCGGCAGCGACGCACCACAAGACTAGCCCCTGATGATCGTAGTTCGACGCACCCTCACGGGGCTGCGGGCGCGAGCGCTTGCCGTTCTGGCGGGTGTGTTCTTCTGCCACGTCGCCATCGCCGATCTCCCCGAGATGCGGCAACAGTATGTCGGCGCGCTGCGTAGCCTCGACAACGGCCAGACGGAAGCATTCCAGGCGGCCAAAGCGAAGCTCATCGACTATCCGTTGTATCCGTATCTCGACTACCAGGATCATCTGCTGCGTCTGAATCAGTTGTCCGTCGCAGACGTGCAGGCGTTTCGCGAGCGCTGGAAAGACTCTCCTATCGCACGGCGGCTCTACGACGAGTGGATGGACGACCTCGCGCGGCGCGGCGCGTGGGATGTATTCGTCGCGAACTACGAGCCGAGCACCGACGCCGACCGACAATGTACGTATCTGCGCGCGCTCGATCGCAGCGGCGAGCATCAAGCCGCGATGGACGCCGTCACACCGCTGTGGCTCGTGGGCACATCGCAACCGAAGAGCTGCGACGCGTTATTCGCGACGTGGATCGAGCGCGGCCAGGTCAACAATCGTATGGTGTGGGAGCGACTCGCGCTCGCCATTCAGGCGCGCTCATGGGACCTGTCGCGCTATCTCGCCGGCTTGCTGAGCGTCGAACTGCGCAAACAGGGCGAGCTGTTCTATCGCGTCGGCCGCGACCCGGCGCTGATCCAGGACACCTCCCGCTTCACTATCGACGACGCGGCAACGCGCGAAATCGTCCGGCTCGGTGTGAGGCGCCTCGCGTCGATCGATCCGGATGCAGCCGCAGCGGCATGGGCTACGTATCGCAAGACGCTGTCGTTCGAAGCGGACGACGTTCGCCTGATAGAACAGGATCTGACGATCGGTTACGCGCGCCGCGGCGTGATCGACCCGAATGCAGACCTCACGCCGAGCCCCGACGGTCGCACGCTGCTCGTGCAGGAAGCGCTGATCCTGGCCGCGTTGACGAACAAGGACTGGCCGAACGTCGCGTCGCTGATCCAGGGTCTCGCGGCCGATGAACGCGCGAAACAGCGTTGGCAGTACTGGCTCGGTCGCGCCCAACGAGCGCTCACGACCGCGCCCGATGCCGCGGCTGCAGGGGAGAACCCGTGGGATCCGCTCGCGAACGACCGCCAGTACTACGGATTTCTGGCCGCTGAATCACTCGGCAGGAAACCCGCGCTGAACGATCAATCGACACGACCCGACGCCGAAGCCATCAACGCGATGCAGCAGTGGCCGCCGATACAACGCATGAGCGAGTTATACGCAGTCGGCGATCGCGCCGATGCGCGACGCGAGTGGGCGATGCTGCTGCCGAACCTGGGTCCGTCCGAGCGCGCGACCGCCGCATACATCATTGCCGATCTTGGCTGGATCGATCTCAGCATCATGGCTGCCAATGCGGCCGACCTGCGCGACGACCTGTCGTTGCGCTTCCCCAGTCCATTCACGCCGGTCTTCGTCAAGGAGAGTCGGGCCGCGGCGGTGCCGATCAGTTTCATGTACGGCGTCGCGCGACAGGAGAGCGCGTTCGCGGCTGCGGCGCGATCGTCGGCGGGCGCACTCGGCCTCATGCAGTTGATGCCGGCGACCGCCGCGGCAACTGCCCGCAACGCCGGCGAACCGATACCTTTGACCGCCGCGCTGTTCGATCCGGCGGTGAACGTGCACATCGCCAGTAGACACCTCGCTGAATTACTCGAGCGTTACGACGGCAACCGGGTGCTCGTTGCGGCCGCGTACAACGCCGGTCCGCATCGGGTCGATCGCTGGTTGCGCGACCGCCCTGCCCGCCCAGCCGACGTCTGGATCGAAACGATTCCGTTCCCGGAGACGCGCGACTACGTGAAGAACGTCATGGCGTTTGCATACATCTACGGCCAGCGTCTCGGCCATCCGACGAAGTTCCTCGACGCCGACGAGCGCTGAGCCGAAGCAGATCCATGGACGGCGAGCTGTGATCGACATCGGCGCGAATCTCACCAACGCCGCGTTCGACTCGGACCTCGACGCGGTGATCCGACGCGCGACGGATAGCGGCGTCGAGCGCATCATCGTGACCGGCACCGATCTGTCATCCAGTCACGCAGCCGTTGCTCTCTGCACGCAGCACGCGCCGCACCTCTACTGCACTGTTGGTGTGCACCCCCACGACGCGGGCACCGTCGCCGACGGCTGGCTCGATGGGCTCGAACGCCTCGCATCCAACCCGTTCGTACGCGCCATCGGTGAGACCGGGCTCGACTTCAATCGCAATTACTCGCCGCAAGACGCGCAACGCGCGGTCTTCGAGGCGCAGCTCGAGCTTGCCGCGCGGCTGCGTCTTCCCATCTTCGTTCACGATCGCGACACGGATGGTGCCGTCGCAGACGCACTTGGGCAATACCGAGACCGGCTGGGCGACATCGTCGTGCACTGCTTCACCGGCAGTCCGGCAGATCTACGGCGCTATCTCGATCTCGACTGCCACATCGGCATCACCGGCTGGATCTGCGACGAGCGACGCGGGCTGGAGCTGCAGAAACTCGTCCCGCAGATTCCGGACGCGCGCCTGCTGATCGAAACCGACGCACCATTCCTGCTTCCGCGTACGCTGGCACCGCGTCCGAAGAGCCGCCGCAACGAGCCGGCAAACCTGATCTGGGTCGCCCGGATGGTCGCGCAACTAAGGGGGCAGACGGTCGAACACATCCGCGCCATGACGACCGCGAATGCGACGCGCGTGTTCGCGCTCGGTTGACGGACCAGGATCAGGACAGGAAATGCAATACGTCGTCTGCGTTGAACGGCCACGCGAGTTCGGCGTCCGCGGTCGCAACCACCGGAATCGACGTACCGTAGCGCGAGAGCAACGCCGGGTCGTCAGCGATGTCGACCACGTCGACAGTCACGCGATGCAGTTCTGGCATACTGCGCAGCAGCCGCTCGGCACTCTCGCAGAGATGACAGCCTTCGGTGGAATACAAGGTGAGCAACATGATCACGGTTGCAGGCTAAGAGAACGGAATCGGTAGTGCAAACGCTGCGATTCGCCTCCGCAAATGTCGTCGCCCACTATCCGCTCGAGATCCCGGGGGCCGCCACCTGGACGCAGAGCGAAAGTGGCTGGTCGACGACGATCGGCTTGCCGGACCTCCCCAACGACTACATTGTGGTGCCGAGCTTCACACAGATCGGCATTCCGAAGGCCGACTTTGCGGTCGAGCTGGTGGTGAACGACGCCGCGTGGCGTTTGACGCCGACCAGCAGAGCCAATCCGGCCGTCGCCAACACCGATCCCCGTGCAACGACGCACATCGACTACTTCCACTGCCGCGCCGATTTGGCGACACCGTCAGTCACCGTCTCGGTGGCGAGCCCGCGTGAACCCACCGACTACCTGATGACCCTTTCGTGCCGCGAATTCCGTATCGCCCCGAATCCCGGCGCGGCGATCACCCAGCGCCTCGTCGTACCGCCGATCAGCCAGATGACCGCACCGCGCGCATTGCGTTACCGCATCTGTTCGCCGACCTGCATCGCGATGGTGCTCGCCTACTACGGCATCGAGGGGTCGCTCGCCGATGTCGTGCGCGATTGCCTGCACGAACCGTCGGGTCTGTTCGGTGTGTGGCCGCTGGCGGTTCGACCCGCCACCGACGCGGGCCTCGTCGGTGCGGTCGAGTGCCTCTCTAACCTCGACACCGCGGCACCGATTCTCGAACGCGGCCTGCCGATTGTCGCGAGCATCCGGTTTGCCCCCGGCGCCCTCCCCGGTGCCGCGCTGTCGTCGACCGAGGGGCACCTGGTCGTCGTCACGGGCATCGACGCCGATTCGGTCTACATCAACGACCCGGCAGCCCGCGACGCGAGCAGCGTGCCACGGCAATGTCCACGCGCCGCGTTCGCGGCCGCGTGGCTTACAGAGCGCGGTGCCGCGTACATCCTGCGTCCCCTCTGATGTATCGTTCGTCAGGTGTGGATTTCCGGAATAGATCGTCCGTGCAATCGCTGATCGAACCGCGCGTCATCGTCCGCCCCGTCACGCCCGACGATCGCGACGAATTTCTCGCGTTGATGCACGCAAGCCGCAGCCTGCACGAACCCTGGATCTCGCCGCCGCTGACACCACGCGCGTTCGATGCGTATCTGACGCGGATGAATCGCAGCGACCACGAGGGACTGATCGTTTGCCGTCGCAACGATCCGGTCATCGTCGGCGTCATCAATCTGAACAACATCGTGCGCGGATCGTTCCTGAACGCATCGCTCGGTTACTACGCGGGATTGCCCTATGCGGGGCAGGGCTACATGACGAGCGGATTGAAGGCCGCGGTGCGATACGCATTCGACGGGATGGGTCTGCACCGACTCGAGGCAAACATCCAGCCGAACAACGCGCCGTCGATCAACCTCGTCAAACGTTGCGGCTTCGTGAACGAAGGCTTTTCACCGAAGTTTCTCTACATCGACGGCGCATGGCGCGACCATCAGCGTTGGGCAATCTATCACCGCCGCGATACACTCCACGGCGCCTAGCTTCGATCCGTATCCCATGTCTCGAATCGCCCCTTACGGCAGTTGGCCGTCACCGATCAGCGCCGAACTCATCACCGCCGGCGTCACCGGACTGGGCGCGTTAACCGGCAATGGCGAGGCGCTCTTCTGGCTCGAATCGAGACCCGATGAAGGCGGCCGCAACTCGTTGATCATGTGGCGCGACGGCGCGCGCGTCGAACTCACACCGGCGCCGTTCAATGTGCGCACGCGCGTGCACGAGTACGGCGGCGGTGCGTATCTCGCAACACGCAGCGACGCATACTTCGTCAATTTCGCGGATCAGAACATCTATCGGGTCGCGCTGACCGGCGGCGTACCGATGGCGGTGACCCACACCGATTCGGAAACGCGATACGCAGACTTCGTCATTGATGAAGCTCGCGCGCGCCTCATCGCGGTCGGTGAGCGACCGGGCGACCAGCAGCGCGAAAATTATCTGCTGAGTGTGGACATCGGCACCGGCGCGAACAGCGATCTGCATCGCGGTCACGATTTCTACGCTGCACCGCGCGTATCGCCCGACGGACGCCGGATCTGTTTCCTCAGTTGGGATCATCCGAACATGCCGTGGGACGGCACGCAGCTGCACGTCGCCTCACTGAACGACGACGGCACCTTCGCCAACGACACGATCATCGCCGGAGGCGCGGCCGAGTCGATTGTCCAACCGGAGTGGATCACAGCGGAGCGCATTGTCTTTGCATCCGACCAAAACGGCTTCTGGAATCTGTACAGCTACGATCCCAGCGGCATCTATTGCGTGTATCCCGACGACGCCGAATACAGCGGGCCGGCGTGGGGCTTCGGTTCGAAATACTACTGCGTGCTCGGTCCGCGTCACGTCCTGGCCCAGCGATTGCACAAAGGCGCGTCGAGCTTGTTGATCATCGACGTCGATAGCGGCATGGCCACGCCGCTAGCTTCCGAATGGCAGGCATTTTTCGGCCTGGCCCTCATCGGCGAACGTCTGTATTTCATCGGCGGCAGCCCGGACCGCCTTGCCACGATCACGTCCACGGATCTGACCGGCGCACCCGGCGAGCCGATTGCCACGGCCGGCCGGCTCGATATCGACCGCGCGTATTTCTCGATGCCCGAGTCGATCGACTATCCGACCCGCGACGGCGCCACCGCCTATGCGTACTTCTATCCACCGCGCAATCCGGATGCACAAGCCCCGTCTACCGAGCGACCGCCGCTGCTCGTGATGAGCCACGGCGGCCCCACCGCGGCGACGCAGCCGCTGATCAACTTCCGCATCCAGTACTACACGACGCGTGGTTGGGCCGTTGCCGACGTCAACTACGGCGGCTCGAGCGGCTACGGGCGCGCCTACCGCGAGCGCCTCGACGGCCAATGGGGCGTGGTCGACGTGCACGACTGCGAAGACCTCGTCGAATATCTCGCGAAAGCCGACCGCATCGACCGCGATCGCGTTGCCATCCGCGGCGGCAGCGCCGGCGGCTACACGACGCTGGCGGCGCTCACGTCCGGCAATACGTTTCGCGCCGGCGCGAGTCACTACGGCATTGGCGACCTTGAGACGCTCGCACGCGATACGCACAAGTTCGAATCGCGTTATCTCGATCGTCTCATCGGCCCTTATCCCGAAGCGCGCGACCTGTACATCGAGCGATCGCCGATTCACCACGTCGACCGGTTGACGTGTCCCGTGGTGTTTTTTCAGGGTCTCGAAGATCGCGTCGTGCCGCCGAATCAGGCCGAAGCCATGGTCGATGCATTGCGCCGGCGGCAACTCCCGGTCGCCTATGTC
>JANLUG010000340.1:0-2464 GCA_031363335.1 Gammaproteobacteria bacterium | reverse complement strand
ACGAGGTTTCTCAACAGCGGATCGTTCGTCGTCATCTTGGCGGTGTTGAATGCCGCCAGCGCGAGCCCTTCGATAATGATCTGCATGCCGATGAACTTCAGATCCCAGCGCTCGTCGGTGAGGATCTTGTCGATCAGCAACTTCAGGTTGCGCGACATCGGATACATGATCCCGACGCGATGGTGCAGGTAACGGTTGAAGGCCTCTACATGACGGGCTTCGTCGAACGTCTGCGACGCCGCGTAGAGCTTTGCATCGAATGACGGCGCGCACGATGCGAGTTGCGACGCCACCAGCAACGCACCCTGTTCGCCGTGCAGGAATTGCGACAGCTGCGACGCGAGCCGGTGCCAGCCGAACTCCACTTTCTGCGCCTGTGTCATCGCTTCGTACGGCGCGTAGCCGATGAACGGATTGAACGCCTCGTTGTTGGGGAATTCGCCGCGCGAGAACGGAATCGTCCAGTCCAGGTCGGTGCTGGCGTTCCAGTTCAGCTGCTTGCCGAGCTCATACAGCTTCTCGACGCGTCCGCGTCCCTCTGTGTAGTCCCAGTTGTACGCGCCGGTCAGCGGCGTCTGGAAAATCTCGACGACCGATTCGATGTCGGCTGGCCATCTTGCTCGCGACATCGTCCGCGGTCGGCAGAAAGCGGACTTCACGGGCCTGGTCCGCGCGATACGTGATCTTCATGTGTCGATGCTCCTCTGGCTCAGGCCGACTTATCGTAGAGCGGTTTGGAAAGTTCGTCCCAGTCGATGCCACCATCATCCGGTAGCGCCTCGAACTCCAGCAAGCCGAGTTCCTCGAATTTCGGCCGGATCGCATCGGTCAGGAGGCCGATGCGTTTCAGATTCGGTACAACCCGCGCGAAGATCATGTTGCGGAAGCGCTGCCGATGCTCGCCGCCGGTCGCAATCGCGGTGGCCTCCTCTATCGGCCAGCCGAACTGTCGGTACACGTCCGTCGGAATCAACCGAGTGCGCATGACGACGCACGCCTCGAAGGCAAACTGCGCGCGCTCTTCGCGCTGTTCTTGCGTCAGTGTCTGCACGAAATCCTCGAGGTAGTTCACGCCGAACGTCACGTGGCGCGCTTCGTCGCGAATCACCAGATGGACGATGTCGCGCAACACCGGATCCTGCGTGCTCTGCTTCATGGTATTGAAAGCGGCGAGCGCAAGTCCCTCGATGATGATCTGCATGCCGATGAACTTCAGATCCCAGCGCGGGTCGGTGAGGATCTTGTCGAGCAATAACTTCAGGCTGCGCGAGATCGGATATGTGAAGCCGACTTTGCGTTGCAGATAGCGATTGAATACTTCGACGTGGCGCGCTTCGTCGAAGGTTTGCGAGGCGGCGTATAGCTTCGCGTTGAACGACGGCGCACACGATACGAGTTGCGAGGCAACGAGCAACGCGCCCTGCTCACCGTGGAGGAATTGGCTGATTGCCCAGCTGTGCTGGTGGCGCATCCACTGGATCACCTGATCGGCGTCCATTGCTTCCCACGGCGCGAACCCCTTGAACAGACTGTTGGCGCGATTCTCCTGAACCATCTTGCGCTGCTCGTCGGTCACCGGCGGGCGCTCGTGGAAATCAGGCGTCTGCTTCCAGTCGATGTCGATGGTCGCGTTCCAGTTCAGCTGTTTGCCGAGTTCGTACAGCTTGCTGATGCGGTCGTCCTGGGTCGTGTAGTCCCAGTTGTATGCGCCTGTCAGCGGTGTGCTGAAGAGTTCGGCGACGTGCTGCACCTGTTCCGCATCGAGGCCCAACTCGTTGTCGAAGTCCGCGATCTGCGCGGCCGGCTTCTCGAAATGCGTCAACGTGCGCGGCGTGTCCACCCAGCGAATCGACATCGGATCACCTCAAAACGTAGAATGTGAGCCTCTGCTCAGGTTCGTGGAAATTATGAGCGTCGACTCACATTGTCAAGAAGCGGTCCTTCAGCGGCGCAAGACACCGCGTCAGCAACGCGGCCGGGAAACGCTGGATGCGCTCGTGGCCGCGACGGCCGCGCTGATGGACGAAGTCGGTTACGAGCAATTGACGACGAAAGCGATCGCGGCGCGCGCCGGCACGTCGATCGGCTCGTTCTATCAGTTCTTCGCGAACAAGGAAGCCGTCGTCGACGAACTGGTGCAGCGATATCGGGGCCAGGTTCGGACTTACCTCGCGGCTGCGGTCGGCGATCCGCGCCACGATGGGATCTCATCGGCATGGGTATCGCAGATCATCCTTGGTCTCGCTGACATTTATCGGAACATGCCCGGGTTTCGCGGCGTGTGGTCCGGCCGCCACCGAACCGGACCGCTCGGCGACCAGGCTCAAACGCTGCGTCAGGAAGTGTTCGACGTGCTCGATCAGGCGCTCGGCGATGCGTTTCCTGACGTCGCGGTCGAGGCGCGGCAGCGCTGCCTGGGTATTGCACTCGAAACCGCGTATCAGCTGTTGTCGAACGTCGAAGA
>JANLUG010000233.1:0-8250 GCA_031363335.1 Gammaproteobacteria bacterium | reverse complement strand
GCTTCGAGCCGCTCACTGAGTGCGTCCACGTCTCCACACAGACTGCGGATCCGAATGTAAAAGGCGTTCCCAGCCAGTTCACCACGCCGCAACTTGCGTTGGTGCCGCGCCGCATCGAGCACGCGCCATCCGGATGGTGCGGGCGCCGGAACGACGTCGGAAGGCGTGCGCACGCTGAACCACTGACGCGTCATCGCATGCCGATCCTTCATACCGGCGAACGACACATCGACGGGGGCAACTCCGTATACGCGCACGAGCTCCGTGGCGACGTCGTTCGTGTTGAGGCCGCGCTTTTCGATGCGAAGCAGGAGATGCTCACCGTCGCCGCTCGGCTCGAACGCAGCGCGTTCGTCGACGCAGAAATCGTCGGGACAGCATCGGATCACACCTTCAACCGGCAGCGGCGTGTAGGCGAGCGGCGGCACGGTTGGGTCCACGATCAGGGGTCGACGACCAGATAGAACGTTTCGCCGTTCTTGATCATGCCGAGTTCGCTGCGTGCGCGCGCTTCGACGCCTGCCGGGCCGCTTTTCAGTGCGGCTACTTCGACGGCAAGGCGATGGTTGCGCAGTTCCAGCTCTTTCGTGCGGCGTGCCTGATCCGCCACGCGTGTTTCGAGATCGCTGCGCGCGAGGATGCCGACATCGCTGAACCACAGCCGCACCTGCATGCCGACCAGCACAACGGCACCGATGGCAACGAGCACGCGTACGGTGGTGGTCAGCTTCGCAACTCCGCACGGCCGCGGTACACGGCACGGTTGCCGAGCTGCTCTTCGATCCTGAGCAATCGGTTGTACTTCGCGACGCGATCCGACCGCGACAGCGAGCCCGTCTTGATCTGGCCGGCGCCGGTCCCCACAGCGAGGTCGGCGATGGTCGTGTCTTCCGTTTCGCCGGACCGGTGCGATATCACCGTCGCATACCCTGCCCGCTTCGCCATTCGGATGGCTGAGAGCGTTTCGGTGAGGCTACCGATCTGATTGAACTTGATCAGGATGGCGTTTGCGACGTGCGCCTTAATGCCGTCGTTCAGGATCGCCGTATTGGTGACGAACAAGTCGTCGCCGACGAGTTGGACGCGCTGCCCCACTGCATCGGTGAGCATCTTCCAGCCGGTCCAGTCCGCCTCGTCCATTCCGTCTTCGATCGACAGAATCGGATAGCGCTCCGTCAACGACGTGAGATACGACGTGAACTGGGTGCGCGGGAACCGCCCTTCGGTCGCGAGTACGTATTCGGTGCCGTCGTAAAACTCGGAAGCGGCGCAGTCGAGCGCGAACGTCACGTCTTCGCCGGGCCGGTATCCGGCTGCGACGACCGCCTCGGTGATCGCGTCGAGCGCCGCGGCGTTCGACGGCAGGTCGGGGGCAAAACCACCTTCGTCACCGACGGCCGTGTTCAAACCGCGGCCCCGTAGCACCGCCTTGAGGGCATGGAATATTTCGACACCGCAGCGCAGCGCGTCGCTGAAACGGGTCATCGACACCGGCTGGATCATGAACTCCTGGATGTCGACGTTGTTATCGGCATGTTCACCGCCGTTGATGATGTTCATCATCGGCACCGGCATGCGTAGTTCGGCGTCGCCATAGAGCGCATTGATGTGCTCGTACAACGGCACCCGGCGCGCAACCGCGGCGGCCTTGGCGACGGCGAGCGACACCGCCAGGATCGAGTTCGCGCCGAGGCGAGTCTTGTTCGCAGTGCCGTCGAGATCGATCATCGTTTGATCGACGCGTTCCTGATCGCCGGCGTCTGCTCCGATGAGCGATGGAGCGATTTCGTCGGTAATCGCGCGTACCGCCCGAAGCACGCCCTTGCCCAGATAGCGCGAACGGTCGTTGTCGCGCAACTCGAGCGCCTCCCGAGTACCCGTCGATGCACCGGAGGGCGCGCACGCACTGCCGATCGAGCCATCGTCGAGGTGTACGTCCGCTTCGACGGTCGGGTTACCGCGCGAATCCAGAATCTCGCGCGCAATGATGCGTTTGATTTTGCTCATACGACGCTACGCGACCTCGTCCTCGGGGAACCCATTCGCCTTGACGACCTGGTCGATCTGCGTCAACACACGCAGTAGATCGAGCATCCGATCGAGCGGCCAGGAATTCGGGCCGTCGGATAATGCCTTGGACGGATCCGGATGCGTTTCCATGAATACGCCTGCCACGCCGGCGGCAACCGCCGCACGCGCGAGTACCGGCACCATCTCGCGCTGTCCGCCTGACGTGGTGCCCTGCCCGCCGGGCATCTGCACAGAGTGCGTCGCGTCGTAAACAACCGGGCAGCCTGTGTTGCGCATGATGGCGAGCGAGCGCATGTCGGAGACGAGGTTGTTGTAGCCGAAGCTCGCGCCGCGCTCGCACACCATGATCTGTTGATTGCCCGTGGCGCGCGCCTTGTTGACGACGTTGATCATGTCCCCCGGCGCCAGGAACTGACCTTTCTTGATGTTCACCGGCAAGCCTTGCGCGCAGACGTTGTAAATGAAGTTGGTTTGACGACACAGGAACGCCGGCGTCTGCATGACCGACACCACATCGGCAACCTGGTCGAGCGGCGTGTCTTCGTGCACGTCGGTCAGCACCGGCACGCCGATCTCGGTCTTCACCTTCTCGAGAATGCGCAGCCCTTCTTCGATGCCGGGGCCGCGATAGCTTTCGTGCGACGAGCGATTCGCCTTGTCGAACGAGCTTTTGAAAATGAACGGAATGCCGAGCGAATCGGTGATCTCCCGCAGCCGCTCGGCGGTGCTCAAAATCAGTTTTTCCGTTTCGATCACGCAGGGACCCGCGATCAGAAACAGCGGACGATCCCGGCCGACATCGAAATCCAGTAACTGCATGACAACGTCCGTTGATCAGGTGGTGGCGGTCGCCTTCACGGGCTCGAACAGCGAAGCATCGACGGCTGCGTGCGCGAGCGCCGCCTCGATGAAGCCGCGAAACAGCGGGTGGCCGTCGCGCGGCGACGAAGTGAATTCCGGGTGGAACTGACATGCAACGAACCAGGGATGGTTCGACAGCTCGATCATCTCGACGAGCCCGTCTTCCGAACGACCGGCGATCTTCAGACCGTAGCTCTGCAGCAGTTCGAGATAATGCTCGTTCACTTCGTAACGGTGGCGATGCCGCTCGTAGACGACGTCTTCACCGTAGATTGCGCGCGCCAGCGAACCGGACATCAGATTGCACGCCTGTTCGCCAAGCCGCATCGTGCCGCCGAGATCGTCGCCGGCGCTGCGGTGCGTCAGGTTGCCGTCGCGGTCCACCCATTCGGTGATCATCGCGATCACCGGGTACGGTGAGTTCGGATTGATCTCGGTCGAGTGCGCATCGTCGAGGCCGGCGATGTTGCGCGCGAAATCGATGACGGCCGCGTGCAATCCATAACAGATGCCGAGATACGGCACACCCATCTCGCGCGCGAATCGCGCCGCTTTGATCTTGCCTTCGAAACCGCGTTGACCGAATCCGCCCGGCACCAGGATCGCGTCGACGTCGTTCAACGTCGCAGTGCCGTTCGTCTCGATGTCTTCCGCGTCGACGTAGCGGATGTCGACCTTGGTGCGCGTCTGAATGCCGGCGTGCACGATCGCCTCGCTCAGCGACTTGTACGCGTCGAGCAGGTCGAGATACTTACCGACGATGGCAATACGGACACGGCGTTCGGGATGCAGTTGCGCGTCGACGACGCGATTCCACTCCCACAAGTTCGCCTCGGGCGCTTCGAGACCAAACTTCTCGACGACAATATCGTCGAGTTTCTGTTCGTGCAGCATCGCCGGCACCTGATAGATCGTCGGCGCATCCGGCAGCAGTATGACGGCGCGCTCTTCGACGTTCGTGAACAGCGCGATCTTGCTGCGCGACGATTTGGGTATCAGCCGGTCCGACCGACACACCAGCACATCGGGCTGCAGACCGATCGAGCGCAACTCCTTCACGGAGTGTTGCGTCGGTTTCGTCTTGATCTCGCCCGCGGTCGCGATGTAAGGCACCAGCGTGAGGTGGATGAACAGCGTCCGCGACGCACCGACCTCCAATCGCAGTTGGCGGATGGCTTCCAGGAACGGTTGCGACTCGATGTCGCCGACCGTGCCGCCGACCTCGACGATCACGATATCGAAACCCTCGCCGGCATCGCGGATGCGGCGCTTGATCTCGTCGGTGATGTGCGGGATCACCTGCACGGTGCCGCCCAGATAGTCGCCGCGGCGTTCTTTGCGGATCACCTCGGCATAGATGCTGCCGGTGGTGAAGTTGTTCTTGCGCGACATGCGCACGCGCAGGAACCGTTCGTAGTGGCCGAGGTCGAGATCAGTCTCCGCGCCGTCGGCGGTGACATAGACCTCGCCGTGCTGGAACGGGCTCATCGTGCCTGGATCGACGTTGATATATGGATCCATCTTGACGATGTTGATCTTGAGATTGCGGGCTTCCAGAACGGCTGCCAGCGAGGCGGTGAGGATGCCCTTGCCCAGGGACGAAACCACACCACCAGTCACGAAAATATAACGAGTCATGAGTGCGCCATCTTGATGTGAGCGCGCGCGACGTAAGTCATGAATGTGGCGCGCAAGATGGGACGTCAGGGTAGCAAAAGGGTTCGGGCAGCACAAACAAAAGGCGCGTCCAAAGCTTCGTTCGCGGCACCGGTCATACGCGCGTCAGGTGATGACCTTCAGTTGCCACGTCCCTTCGCCAACTTGCGCGAACGCAGCGTCGATCGCGCTCCCCGGTACCGCTGCGAGTCGGTCATCGATGTAGATCAGCGGATACATCGAGCGCAACCACACAGGAATCCGCGCTTCCTGCAAAAGCCGTTTGACGGTTCTGGACCCATCGCGCCCCGCCGGACGCAGGCTTTCCCCGCCACGACGCGCACGGACTTCCACCGTCTCTACATTCGATCGCAACCCCGCGCCGTCGCCACGCACCGATACCAGTCGTCCGGCGGGCGTCGCGAGTTCATCTCCGAGCCGTAACATCGTCGTGGCGAATTCCGATGGCCGATCCGCCACGAGGTGCAGATGCTGCTCGAAGCGCCGCACGCTGCATCCGGCCGCGACGCGGATCTGCGGCGCCCGGTCGATCGCGCCGTTTGCCTGTCGGACGATCTCGATCAACACGCGCTCGCGGACACCGATGATGCCCGCGCGATCGAGCCAACGTCGCAACAGCGGCAACGCCTGTGGATCAGCGGCGACCGATGCCGGAATCGCCGCGTTCGGGGCGCCCAGTTCATCGAGCCGGCGATCGAGTTCGGCGCTCAGCACCACGGCTTCATCGGCAAAACGGCGCGCGGCGTGCTGCAATCGCAACGCCGCATCGGGCCAGCGCCGGTGAAGAACCGGCATCACGTCCCGACGAATGAAATTGCGGTCGAAACGCGCGTCAGCGTTGCTGTCGTCATCGACCCAGCGCAGTCCGCGCGCATCGGCCCACGCGGCGATTTCGACGCGCGACACATCGAGCAACGGCCGTCGCAGATGGCCCGCCCCGAGCGGCCGCGTTTCCGGCATGCCGGCCAGCGCCGCTACACCGCCGCCGCGCATGAGTTTCCACAGGAGCGTTTCCGCCTGATCGTCGCGATGGTGCGCAAGCCACAGCGCGTCGCCCGCCACAAGAAACTCACGGAACGCTTCGTAGCGGGCGTTCCGCGCCGCAGCTTCCAGACTGTCGCGCACGCCGACTTGTACACACACTTCGCTGTGCGCGACGCCGAGTTCGTCGCCAACTGATTTGCAATGGCGCTGCCACTCGCCCGCGCGCGGATTCAAACCGTGGTTGATATGCAATACCTGCACGCGACGGCGATCGTCGACGGCATCCACGAGCGCGTGTAACAGCACTGTTGAATCGAGACCGCCGCTGAATGCGACGACGATGCGACCAAACGTATCCGTCAGCGCGGAGCGAACCGCGATCTCAATGGAATTCGTCGAGGTCACGCCGCCGAACGGCGATAGTGCAGGCCGACCTGTCCCGCGCCGAATTCATTGCGCAGCGACTGCAGCAGTTCGTCGCAAGGTGCCACATGCCAGTCCGCCCCGAGTACGAGCCGACCTTCTGCCAAATGCGAGCGATAGGCGATCGCAACCGGGCAGCCCGCGTGCCGGTGCGGTTCGAGCAGCGTTCTCAACCGACGTGCGAGGTCGACCGACATCCCGACACCCGACACCTCGATCTGCAGACAGTCCGCAAATCGGCGCCGCGCGTCGTTCATCGTATGAATCGACGCGACGCGCATTTTCAGCGCGCCGCTGTATTCGTCCGGCTGCACTTCGCCTTCGACGACCAACACCGCGTCTTTGAAGATCTTCGCTTTGTGCTGTTCGTAGACATCTGCAAACACCGCCAACTCGATGCGGCCGCTGCGGTCGTCCAGTACCGTAAACGCCAGCGTTTCGCCGCGCCGGCTGCGCATCGTGCGAGTCGATACCACGAGGCCGGCGACCACCTGCACGCCGCGCTCCACCTTGAGATCGGCGATTCGATGCGGGCAGAACTCGCGGATTTCGGCGAGATAGTCGTCGAGCGGATGCCCCGTGAGGTACAGGCCCAGCGCTTCCTTCTCTGCGTCGAGTCGTTCGCGGCGCGTCAACGGTCGCGCGAACGCGGCGGCCGGACGGACGATTGTCGCGGTTGCATCGTTTTCCGCGAAGGGGCCGCCGAACAGATCGCCGATACCGCTCTCGGCGTTGCGCGCGACCTGCTCCGCACCCTGCAACGCACTGTCGATCTCCGCGAGCAAGCGGCCGCGAATCGCGTCGACCTCTTCGTCCTTCCGCGCGAAACCGTCCATCGCGCCGGCGCGGACCAGCGCTTCGATCGCGCGGCGGTTGGCCTTCTTCGAATCGATGCGACGGCAGAAATCGTACAGATCGACAAAGCGCCCTTCCTGCTCGCGGCTGTCGCAGATCGCAACGACCGTGCCTTCGCCGATGCCGCGGATGGCACCGAGGCCGTAAAGAATTCGCCCATCGCGCACTGAAAAGCGAAAGCGGCTGAGGTTCACGTCGGGCGGGTCCAGCAACAACTCCGACCGCCGCACCTCGTCGACCAGCATCACGATCTTGTCGGTGTGCTGCATGTCGGCGGACAACACCGCCGCCATGAACTGTTCGGGGTGATGCGACTTCAACCACGCCGTTCGATAGCTGACCAGCGCGTACGCGGCCGAGTGCGATTTGTTGAAACCGTAACCGGCAAACTTTTCCATCAGGTCGAACAACTGCTCGGCTTTCGGCTCCGACACGCCGTTCTTCAACGCGCCCGCTTTGAACACGTCGCGCTGCCGCGCCATCTCTTCCGGTTTTTTCTTGCCCATCGCGCGACGCAGAATATCCGCGGAGCCGAGACTGTATCCGCCGATGACCTGGGCAATCTGCATGACCTGCTCCTGGTACACCATGATGCCGTACGTCGGCGACAGGATCGGCACCACCCGCGGATCGGGATATTCGAATCGCTCCTGACCGTGCTTGCGCTTGATGAAGTCCGGAATCAGCTCCATCGGACCGGGTCGGAACAATGCGCCGAGCGCGATGATGTCTTCGAAACGGTCGGGCTTGGCCTGTTTCAGCAGATCGCGCATACCACGCGATTCAAACTGGAACACGGCCGTCGTTTCGGCGCGTTTCAGCAGATCGAAAACACGCGCGTCGTCCAGCGGAAGCTGCGTGATATCGAGCTCGGCAGTGCCGGCTTGCCTCACTTCATTGAGCGCAGCCACCGTCCAGTCGATGATCGTCAGCGTCTTCAGTCCGAGAAAGTCGAACTTCACCAGCCCCGCGCGTTCGACGTCGTCTTTGTCGAACTGCGACACGACGCCGGCGCTCGCGTCATCGACGTACAGCGGCACGAAGTCGGTCAGGCGCGACGGCGCGATGACGACGCCGCCTGCGTGGCGTCCGACATTGCGCACGATGCCCTCGAGTTTGTACGCCATGTCCATGATTTCGCCGACCTCGTCGTTGTCGGCGATGAAATCGCGCAGTTCAGGCGCTTCCGCGACTGCCTTGGTAAGCGTCATCCCCACTTCGAACGGAATCAGCTTCGATAGTTTGTCCGCCAGGCCGTACGGTTTGCCTTGCACGCGCGCGACGTCGCGCACCACCGCTTTCGCGGCCATCGTGCCGAACGTGGCGATCTGACTCACCGAATCGTGTCCGTAACGATCGGCCACGTGTGCGATCACCGCGTCGCGCCCCATCATGCAGAAGTCGATGTCGAAGTCGGGC
>JANLUG010000193.1:0-3754 GCA_031363335.1 Gammaproteobacteria bacterium | reverse complement strand
CCTTCGAGCTGGCCAAGGCGGGCGCGCGCCATCGCCATGATCTTTGCTTCGTGCGCATGCAGTGCTTCTGCATCGATCGTGTCGAGATAGTCGATGGCCGCACCAAGTCCGACTGCGCCGGCGATGTCGGGCGTGCCCGCTTCGAATTTGTACGGCAGGCGGTTGTAGGTCGAGCGCTCGAGCGTGACGGTTTCGATCATTTCCCCGCCGCCTTGCCACGGCGGCATCGCGTCGAGCAACCGCTCCTTTCCGTACAGCACGCCGATACCGGTAGGGCCGAACATCTTGTGCCCGGACAGCGCGTAAAAGTCGCAGTCGAGATCGACGACGTCGATTGCCAGGTGAGCAGTGGCCTGCGCGCCGTCGATCAGGACGACGGCACCGACGGCATGCGCGTCGGCGATCATCTGCTTGATCGGGTTGATCGTGCCGAGCGCGTTCGATACGTGACCGATCGCGACGATCTTCGTGCGACCGTTCAGCTTGCGCGCATAGTCCTCGAGATCGAGTTCGCCCCGATCGTTCACGTCGATCGCCTTCAACGACGCACCGGTGCGCTGCGCGACAAGTTGCCACGGCACGATGTTCGAGTGGTGTTCCATCACCGAGATCAGAATTTCGTCGCCTGCGCGAAGCGTGCTGGCGCCATAGCTCTGCGCGACGAGATTGATCGACTCCGTGGTGCCGCGCGTCCAGACGATTTCGTGCAGGTGCGCTGCGCCGAGGAACACCTGTACCTTTGCACGCGCGCCTTCGAAAGCGGTCGTTGCACGATCGGCCAATGCGTGTGCGGCGCGATGCACATTCGCGTTGTCGTGTACGTAGTAGTTGCGGATCGCGTCGAGTACAGCGGTCGGCTTCTGCGTGGTGGCGGCGCTGTCGAGATACGTGAGCGGCGTGTCGCCGATGGTTTGCGCGAGCAGCGGAAAGTCGTCGCGCAGCGCGGCAATGTCGGTGCGGCGTTTCATGACGCGAACAGCTCCGCGTAGATGCCGAGCACGCCGGCATCGAGCATCCACGGTGTCATGCGGCCGGCAAGGAACGCGCGTGTCAGCATCGCTCGCGAGGCCACTTCGTCGATCCCGCGCGTGCGCAGATAGAACATCTGCACGGGGTCGATCTGGCCGACGGTTGCACCGTGACTGCACTTGACGTCGTTCGCGTAGATTTCGAGTTCGGGCTTCGTGTTGATCCGCGCCTTTTTGTCGAGCAACAGATTTTTGTTCGTCAGCCGGGCGTCGCTGCGTTGCGCGCCCGGGTGAATGTGAATGCGACCGTTGAAGGTCAGCTCGCTGGTGCCGGTTGCGATGCCGTGCACGAGTTGGCGGCTCGTCGTATCGACGCCGATGTGTTCGACGACCACCTGATGATCGAGCCGATCGCGACGATGCACCGCGCACGCCAGATCGATGTTCGTGCTCGCGTGGTGACCGTCGAGCCGCACGTGAATGTCGCTGCGACGTGTCTTGGCGCCCATCGAATGGCCGGTCAACTCATAGGTCGCAGCGCTGTCGATGTGAGCGGAGACGAGATACCAGCCCGGCGCGGTTCCCGGCGGCAATACACGGGTGTGGTGCAACGACGCTTGCGGTCCAACGCGGATGTCGAGCACCGAGTTGGTCGGCCGGTCTTCGCCGCGCTGTTCGATGAGCTGCAGGCGGCTGCCCGTAGCGAGTTCGATGCGCACGCGGCTGACGACTGCCGCGCTCGACCCGGAGGCGAACCGCAGGTCGAGCACGCCTGCGTCGACTCCCGCCGCGATCCGGATGACCAGACCATCTTCCAGCAATGCCGTGTTCAGATGCGCCAATGGATATCGTGTCAGATCGAGGTCCGCGTTCAATGGCGAGCGCAGCGTTTCGATGCTCACGCCGTGTTTGAGGGCCGCGGATGGAACCGGTTCTGCACCGTTAATGACGATTGTGGTTGCACCGGCGAACGAGAGGAACGGGTCGACGCCGCGGCCTTGTTCGGCCGTTGGCGCTTCGCCCGCGGCGAACGGCGCTGCGAAGAATTCCTGGATCGGCGTGTATTTCCACGTTTCGAGCTTGCCCGAAGGGATGCCGGTGCTGGCGATCTCGGCGATGCTGTTGCGTCGCTCGTTCGCGATCAGCGGCAGACGGCTCTCTAGCTGTCGGGAGCGCGCCAACGCGGAATCGATGAACGGTTGAGCCGACTGCATGGCAACACTCACGCGGCGTCGGTGATCCAGCCGTAGCCCTTTTCTTCGAGCTGCAGCGCGAGGGTGTGGTCGCCGCTCTTCGCAATGCGGCCATCGGCGAGCACGTGCACGGTGTCCGGTTTTATGAAGTCGAGCAGGCGCTGGTAATGCGTCACCAGCAGGATGCCGTTGTCCGCGCCGCGGAACCGGTTGACGCCGGCCGCGACCGTCTGCAGCGCGTCGATGTCGAGACCGGAATCCGTTTCGTCGAGGATGGCGAGTTTCGGCTGCAGCATCAGCAGCTGGAGGATCTCGTTGCGTTTCTTTTCGCCGCCGGAGAATCCTTCGTTGACGCCACGCTTCAGAAACTCCGGGTTCAAGTCGAGCGATGCCGCAACGCTGCGCACCGATTTCATGAACTCGACGGCGGATAGCGGCTCTTCGTTGCGGGCCGTTCTTTGCGCATCGAGCGCGGCCTTCAGGAACTCCATGTTCGAAACGCCGGGAATCTCGACCGGATACTGGAACGCCAGGAAAACGCCGATCCGCGCGCGCTTTTCGGGTTCGAGTTCGGTCAATGACGTGCCGAGATAGCGCACCGAACCTTGCGTTACTACGTAGTCAGGCCGGCCGGCGATGACGTTCGCGAGTGTGCTCTTGCCGGAACCGTTCGGACCCATGATCGCGCTGACTTCGCCAACGGCGAGGCTGAGGTTCAGGCCTTTCAGAATCGGCTTGCCGGCGACGTCGACGTGCAGGTTCTCGATTTCGAGCAAAGTGGGGGAGTGCGCAGTCATCCGACCGCTCCTTCGAGGCTCACCTCGAGCAGCTTGCCGGCTTCGACGGCGAACTCCATCGGCAACTCGCGGAACACCTCTTTGCAGAAGCCGTTCACGATCATGCTGACGGCGTGTTCCGGATCGATGCCGCGTTGCTGGCAGAGGAACAGTTGATCGTCGCCGACCTTCGATGTGGTTGCTTCGTGTTCGACGATGGCGCCCGGGTGACTCGCTTCGATATACGGGAACGTATGCGCGCCGCAGCGGTCGCCGATCAGCAGCGAATCGCATTGCGTGTAGTTGCGCGCGCCCTCAGCGGTCGGTGAGATCCGCACGAGGCCGCGATACGTGTTCTGGCTGCGCCCGGCGCTGATGCCTTTCGACAGGATCGTGCTGCGGGTGTTCTTGCCCAGGTGAATCATCTTCGTGCCGGTATCGGCCTGCTGATAATTGTTGGTGAGCGCGACCGAATGGAATTCACCGACGCTGTCGTCGCCGCGTAGCACCACACTCGGATACTTCCACGTTATCGCGGAGCCGGTTTCGACCTGCGTCCACGAGATCTTCGAACGTTTGCCGATGCACGCGCCGCGCTTCGTGACGAAGTTGTAGATGCCGCCGCGACCGTTCGCGTCGCCGGGATACCAGTTCTGTACGGTTGAATATTTGATCTGCGCATCGTCGAGCGCGATCAGCTCGACGACCGCCGCGTGCAGCTGATTTTCGTCGCGTTGCGGTGCCGTGCAGCCTTCGAGATAGCTGACGTAGGAACCGGTGTCCGCAATGATCAGCGTGCGCTCGAATTGTCCGGTGT
>JANLUG010000133.1:0-1156 GCA_031363335.1 Gammaproteobacteria bacterium | reverse complement strand
GATTTCTCGCGTCCTCAAGCGACGTCGGCGATCAACGTCAGTCGGGGAAGCGTGTGCGAGATCGACATTCGTCGCGTGGGTGTCGCGCCAGCTTGGGCAAAGAGCTTCCTTCGCTGGCGCGTCTAGCTGCGCGTTACTTCTCGATGTCGATCAATTCGACTTCGAAGATCAGCACCTGATTCGGGCCGATCTTGTCGCCGGCGCCGGATGCGCCGTAGGCGAGTTTCGGCGGAATCACGAGCTGATACTTGTCGCCTACCTTCATCAGCTGCAGCGCTTCGGTCCAGCCGGGAATGACACCGTCGACCTGGAACGTCACCGGCTCGCCGCGCGCGATGGAACTGTCGAAGACGGTGCCGTCGGGCAACGTCCCCTGGTAGTGCACCTTGACGGTATCTTTCGGACCCGGCGTCTTACCGGTGCCGGTCTTCAGTACTTTGTACTCGAGGCCGGATGCGGTCGTCTTGACGCCTTCTTTCTTCGCATTCGCCGCCAGAAACGCCTCACCGGCCGTCGCATTCGTCGCCGCGTCAGCCTGCTGTTTCGCCTGTTGCTTCGCGATCAGTTGGGTGCGCGCCGAATTCATCGCCTCTTTGATTTCCGCGTCGGTCATCTGCAGCTTTCCGGCGAGCGCATCGGCCAACCCCGCGGCAAACGCCTTCGGGTCGACGTCGACTCCCTGCTTCTTCAGGTTCGCGCCGATTTCGGTGCCGATGGCGTAGCTGAGTTTCTGCTTCGGCTCTTTCAGGTCGGCGCCTTCGGCGGACGCGAAGCTTGCGCACAACAACAGCGCGAGCGCGGCGGGAATCGTGATCAGTCGGGTTCGCATTGATGGCTCTCCTTTTCGTGGCGGCACAGTCTGCCTTCCCGCGGCGCATCTGTCGCTGGTTGTGCTTGTAGTCGGGTGGAAGTGGAGGCTTGAAGCGCCGGACACGCTCGAGCCGTCCCTGGGCGCGCCGAACGGCGCCATCCATGGCGCCTCAGGGTTCCGTAACGGGACGGCGCATCAAGCCTCCTTCCACCTGATCGCAGCGTGTCCACCCTTCAGCCAACGTGCGCCCGTAGCGCGCGAACCGATGAACAAGTCAACAGCCGGTGCCTGGCACCGGCTTTTGGGCACCGGCTTTTGACTTGTTGGGACATCACAGCCGTTGTT
>JANLUG010000114.1:0-1550 GCA_031363335.1 Gammaproteobacteria bacterium | reverse complement strand
GTAGTGGCCGCTCGGTTGGCTGATGTAGAACTGCTGAATCTGGGGCTCGGCGGGAACTGCCATCTCGATCAGTTCGTAGCACGCACGATGCGCGACGAAGCAGCGGACGTGTTGAGCCTGAAGGTCGGCATCAACGTCGTAAACCTCGATTCGCTGAAGGAACGCACGTTCGCACCGGCTTTGCATGGTTTCATCGACACGATCCGCGAGGGCAAGCCGAACAAGCCGTTCCTGATCGCGTCGCCGATCTTCTGTCCATCGGCCGAGGAGCGTCCCGGTCCGACGATCCCGAACGCGGCCGGCAAGTTCATCACGCTCCCGGGACACGACGAGATCCGCAACGGCAGCCTGACGCTGCAACAGATGCGCACGATCATCCGCGACGTGGTGGACGGCCGCCGCAAAGCCGGCGACGCAAACCTGCACTACCTCGACGGTCTAGAACTGTTCGGCGCCGCCGACGCCGGCTATCTACCGGACGACCTGCATCCGAACGGCGCCGGCTATGTACGCATGGGCGAGCGCTTCAACGCGCTCGCGTTCAGTGCTGGAAGACCGCTCGCGAAATAAGTCAACGAACGGTGCCAGGCACCGTTACGTCAGCGAAACAAGTCAACGAACGGTGCCTGGCACCATTTTTTGACTTGTTTCAGCCTCGCGCGTCGATGAACGTGTAATCCGCCGGATTAGGCACGCGCGTCTGGTTCCAGAACTCCACCAGCGTGAACGGCCAGTTCTGCGTGACGCGACCTTTCTCGTTCTTGTACCAGGTCGGCACGTTCGCGGCGCCCCACGCCATCATCAGGTTGCCTTCGTCGATCTTGCGGTTGTACGCGTCGTGCACGTCGCGTTTGCAGTCGAGCGCCGCGTGACCCTCCTCGAGCAGGATCTTCATGCAGCTCAACACGTAGCGCACTTCGCATTCCGAGAAGAACACGATGCTGCCGTTCACCACGATGTTCGTGTTCGGTCCGTAAAGGCAGAACAAATTCGGGAAGTTCGGAATGGTGATGCCGAGATACGCGCGCGGATCGCCGCTCCACTGCGTCTGCAGATCGACACCGCCTTTGCCGGTTACCTGCATCGGCCAAAGGAACCGGCTCGCGAGGAAGCCGGTGCCGTAGATCAGCACATCGGCATCGTATTGCGTGCCGTCTTCGGTTTTCACGCCGGTCTCGTTGATCTCTTTGATCTTCTGCGTAACCAGTTTCACGTTGTCGCGGCGCAGCGCGCGGATCCAGTTGCCGTTGTCGAACAGAATCCGTTTGCCGCCCGGCGGATATTGCGGCGTCACTTTCGCGAGCAGCTCTTTGTCTTCGCCGCACAGCTCACCGAGGATCTGCGTGAACATCTTGCGCAGCTCTTCGTTCTCCGGGCTGATCGAATGCACCTGGTCGTTCCACGCCGGATCTTTCTTCACGGCGGCGAGAATGCCTTCGGCCATGCGCCAGAACATCGCGAAGCGATACCACTTCGCGTAATACGGCACGTGGTTCAACAGCCAGTGTTTTCCTTCTGGAACGTCGTCGTGATATTCCGGCGTCATGCTC
>JANLUG010000071.1:0-2037 GCA_031363335.1 Gammaproteobacteria bacterium | reverse complement strand
CGCCGAGATGGAAAAGAAGTGGGCGGAGCGTAAGGGCCAGACGAAAACGAGCACGTCGAAAACCTGCGTAACGGCGGAGGAACTCGCAAAAGGCACCGCATTCGAAAGCGACGACGATGCGGAGAAGGAAGGCTGCGAGCGGACGGTGAACACGCAGACGGCCACCCGCTGGTCCGTGGTGGAACACTGCGAGACCGACACTGGCCCGGCCGAGCGCAACGTCCAGATCACCGCGAACGGATCGAGAGCCGTGGCCGGTTCGATGAATGCGGTCAAAGGCGAAGGCAGTTCGGCGAGCGGCTTGAACATGACGTTCAACGGCAAGTGGGTTGCGAAGGAATGCGGGAATGCGGAGTAGTGCCTGTAGCCCGGTGGAGGTGGAGGCTTGAGCGTGTCTGCCGCACCGACCCGCCGCCGCTCGACACCATTCGAAGTCGAGTTTGCAGCACACTGATCGAAGCCGCACTGAACGACAGGACCTCATGAACGCCACTGAAAGCACTTATGTCGATTGCCCGTACTGCGGTGAGCGGATCGAAGTGGTTGTCGACTGCAGTGTCGAGTTTCAGGAGTACATCGAAGACTGTGCCGTCTGCTGCCGGCCGATCACGTTGAACGCGTGGGTCGATTCGGACGGATCCGTCAGCGTGACGACGCGCGACGAAAACGAGTCGTAGCGGCAGACGGTGCGACGAAGGGGCGCATCAGCGCCCGATCGTCGTCCGCCCGAATACGTTGCCTAGGCGCAGGAAGTAGACTCGCTCGCCGCCTTCGGAAAAGCCGACGCCCCAGTACAACGGTCCGATCGGCGAGCGGTTCGCGAAGTACAAGCTGCCGTTCATGATGCCTTTCGAGAACGGATCTTTCTTCTGTTCGCCGGCGTTGCCGAACTCCGCCGACACGCCTATGAACGCCGGAAACAGTCCGCCTTTCTCGTTCAGATCGTATCGGTAGCTGGCGAGCAGTTCACCGAAGTTCTGGCCGACGACCCGATTCGGCTCGAGTCCGGATAGGTTGAACAGGCCACCGGCCCTGAAGAGGGCGTAGATCGGCGCGTCGTTGTCGAGCGTGATGTCGTATCGGAAGCCGCCGATGATCGTGTGTCGATGCGTGGTCCACGCGCCGATGAGCTGCGTCATGATCTGTTCGTACGGTTCATCGGCGCCGAGCGCGGTGCTCGATTTCAGATAGGTAATGTTCCCGAGTGTGCCGTTGTTCGGGATATAGCGGTCGTCCAGCCGATCGAGCGCGGCATTGAAGACGTACTCGGCGCCGTTGTAGCTGTAGCCCGGTGTCGACGGCGGGCCGATCCCCACGTCGGCATCACCGGAGAAGCGGCGCACTCCGGCAGAGATCGCGGCATAGCGGTTCAGCTCTTTCAGGATATCGACCTGCCCGCCCCACTGATTGACCGTATAGGTGTTGAGGACGTTGCCGCTGGAGTTGAACGTCTGCAGATCCTGCCTTTCCCAGAACAGCTTCGGCCGCAGATACAGTTGCCGCGTCGGATCGACCGCTTTGTACACCTCCCAGATGGCTGCAGGCGTCTCACCGAGCTGAACCAATACGCGCTGTTCCGAGCCGTACTGGTCGAGGCCGGTGTTCAGCACCGCCAGGCGCAGGTTGGCTTGCGTGCTGCTGCCGTCGCTGAAGACGTCGATGCCCCATTCGAGAAAGCGCGTGCCGCGCGCGTCCTGCGTCACGTGGATGATCACCCCGCTCTGGCCGTTTTCGTCGGCAAGGGTGTACGTGACGAGATTCAGAAACCCGAGCGCATAGATCTGGCCGATGCTCTTGTCGAGTTCCTTCGTGTCGAGCGGTTCGCCGAGCGGAACGTGCAGGCGTTGCTGAATCACCGAGTCGGCGAATCGCGAACGGTTGTCGATCTTCACGAACTGGATCGGCGGCGGCGTGCTGACGCACGACTCGATGAACGTGCGGTCTTCGTGGTATTGCGTCGCGCTGATGGCCAGGCGCTCGAGCTGGGCGCGCTTCGCATTCGCGCCCTCGTAACCGATCGGGATGGCCTTGTCGACC
>JANLUG010000057.1:0-10188 GCA_031363335.1 Gammaproteobacteria bacterium | reverse complement strand
CGAACTCCGCGGTGCTGCAGAAGCTGCTCGCCGCGGCGTATCGGCGCAGCGGCCAGCCGCTGCTCGCCAAGGAAACGCTGCTGAACGCCGTGACGACGAATCCGGCTGACGAATCATTGCGCCGCGATCTGTTCGCGGTCGCGGCTTCGGTCGGTGAGTGGGACCTCGCGCAGACGCAGGTGAATGCGCTGGAGAGTCTCGGTGCACCGGCCGGTGAAGTGCTCGATCTGCGCTTTCGGGCGACGATTGGCCAACGTAACTTCGAAGGCGCGCTCGCAGTGGCAAAAGACCTCGCGGCGTCCGAGCAGAGCGCCGGGCTTGGCGAGTACTACGTCGGTGCGACGCTGCAGGCATTGCAGAAACCAAAGGAGGCCGAAACCCACTATCTCGCGGCGTTGCGCGCGAAACCCGATGCGGTCGAACCACTCGGAGCGCTGGTGCGCCTCTATGTCGACGAGAAACGTCCGAAAGAGGCGGAACGGCTGCTGACCGAGACGGTCGCGCGCTCGCCCTCGAATGCGATTGCGAACAATCTGTTGGGCCAGGTGCTGATGGGTCAGAAGCGGGCGAAGGATGCGGTTCCTGCATTCTCTCGCGCGATCGAACTGCGCCCGGATTGGTCGCTGCCCTACCGCGGCCTCGCTGCGGCGCAGCGGGCGCTGAACGATCCCACCGCGGCCGAGCGGGCATATCGGCAGGGTATCGCGGCGACGCACGATCCGGATCTGTACATCGATCTTGCGTTGACGCTGGAAGAGGCGCGCCGCTACGACGAATTGGTTGTGTTGTATGAAGACGGCCTGACCCACAACGCCGGTTCGCCGGTACTGTCCAACAATCTCGCCATGGCGCTTGTTGCACGGGACGCGACCGCCACGAACCTCGCCCGAGCGGAGACTCTCGTCGGCGCATTTGCGGCCAGTGAAGACCCGGCATACATGGACACGGTGGGCTGGGTTCACTACAAGGCGGGGCGCCTCGCCGATGCTGAGACGCAACTTGCGCGTGCCGTGGCGAAGCGGCCGGAAGCACCGTTGCTGCGCTATCACTACGCGCAAGTGCTGGCCGATCGCGGCTCCGTCGACCAGGCGCGCAGCCAGCTCGACGAAGCGTTGAAATCGGCGGAGTTCTCGGCGCGCAGTGAAGCGTTGGCGCTGAAAGCGGATCTGGAACGGCGGGTCGGTGGCGCCTAATCGGTCAGCGCGTTCGAGACGCTACACCGTCGTTCAGCGTGTAGATGACCGGCTTCGCGTCGTTCGGTGTGCGCATCGATCGAAGGTCGTCGAGAATCAGTCGCACGTACGAGATGCGGCCGTTCGGCTCCTCGCGCGCGCCGAGATCGAGCGTGCCGACGAGTTGCCACGAACCCGGCTGAAACTGAATGTGCTGCGTCGCGTACTTTGCCGGCAGGTCGACGAACAACGTCGCGCCGGGAAGGTAGTCCGCTGGGCCGTCGGCGATTTCGGTGAGGCTGACCGGTACCGGTGCCAGCATGAATACCCCCGCCGTCGGCTCCTCTTCCCGGACCATGTAACCCGCAACGCTGACGCGTTGGCCGTCGAGCTGCAGCAGCTTCTGCGTCGGTTCGAGCCCGCGCGGCCCGACCGGATGCTGGAAGAAGTCCGCGAATACGAGCGGCGCAGGCAGCGTTCGCTCGACGCTTGCGCAACTCGTGGCGAGCATCAGGGCGGTGAGTGTCATTGCGAAAATACGCATGCTGATCGAAGTCTCCGGATGTGTGGGGGCGAACCGGCGGTACATCCCTGTGCCGCCGTGCCGGAACGAAGTGAAGCGAGTTACGCGATGGCGCGACGTTTGCCGAACCACAGTCCCATGAGCGCGGAGCCGAGTAACCAGACGGCACCCGGCAACGGGATCGGTGCGTACTCGATGTTGTCGTAGAACGCGCCAGAGCTGAGCAACACCTGACGCACGCCCGCCAACGGACCCGCGAGCGAGGCCGTGAAGCCGGATCCGTTCGAGACGAATGCGGCGGTGCCGAGCAGTTGGCCGCTCTGATCGAGGAACTGCAGAGAAGCATCCGCCACCGGCGTACCGCCGAACGTCGTGTTGTCGAAAGTGATGGCCGCGAGTGAGTAGAACGCGAGCGCGATGTCGGCGCCGAACACCATCAACGTCGGCTGAAAGCGCCCGTCGAGCGCGTTCGACGGTGACGGTGCCGCGATGAAGCCGGCGTTGACCGGATTACCGACCCTCACCGAGTCGGTCGGTTGGTCCGGATCGACGCGCCATGCCAGCGAACCGGCGATCGGGTCGCCGTAGGAGTCGTACAGATAGTCGTAGATCGCCGGCAGAAATTCGGTGCCAGGAGGCGCGGCGTCGGTGGCCGGTGAACCGGCCGGGATCGAGTCGAAGGTGATCGTCTCGGCGACAGCCGCTTGCGACACCAGCGCTGCGAGCAGCGTGATGGACGCTGCGGTAACTGACAGTTTTCCTAACATTAGAAGTCTCCGTATTGAGATGGGGCGCAGGAGCGCCCCGATTCGTGAACCGACGTTATTTCGCGCCGCCGATGACGGCCTGCATTACCGAGAAAAAGACATCCGTGTTGTCCATCGTGCCGCCGATCAACGACGCGCCGCGGCCGTAGGCCGACAGCGGAATGTCGTTGGCGGTGTGCGCGGCCGACGTACCCGGGATCTGGCCCGTTAGCAGCAGATTGCCTGCAACATCGCGGTTGAGTGGACCCGTTGGATAGCCGCTAAGCGGAAGCACGCCGTTGCCGGGCTGCTGCCCGTCGCGGATCGGCTGGGGGTTGGTACGCCAGTCCTCATATCGGTCGGCGTTGGAGGCGTAGCCGACCAGCATGCGGCGATCGACGTTTGTGGATACCGGATAGCCGTCGCTGGCAATCGTGTAGATGGGGAAGCCGGCGCCCTCATAGAGCCCGACGACCGAGTCTCTAAGCGGGAGACCGTTGAGCGCCTGCAACGCCGTATCCGTCACCATTGAAGCGCCGATGACCGCGACCCCCGCGCATTCATGGTCTGCGGTTACCAGCACCAACGTATCGGGGTGCGTCTGCGCGTACTGTTTCGCCAGCGCGATTGCCCGGTCGAACTCGATCGTGTCCAGGATGAAGCGTTCGGTGTCCATGTTGTGCGCCTGCTTGTCTATCGACGCCGCTTCCACCATCAATACGAAGCCGTTCGGCGAGTTCGCATCGAGCACCTCGAGCGCTTTAGCGGTCATCTCGTCGAGCATCGGTTGATCGGGAAATCCGTAGTCGTCGACGAGTGTCGATGCACTGCGGCGGCCGTCGATCTTGTCGAGCGCGACGTTCATTTGCGAGAGTGCGAACAACCCCAGCAGCGGCTGGTTGACGGGCGCCGAGGCCATCGACGTTGCGTCACTCGCGTATGCCCATCCGGCGCTTGTGAAGTCGGTAACCAGATCACGTCCAGCATCGAGTGCGCCTGCGCTCGCACCCCATCCCGAAACCACATCCGCAGGCAGCAAATAGTCGCTGCCGTTGGCGCGTGCAGATCCGTTGAAGTTTGCGGTGCTGCCGGCGTCACCGCATGCGGGGACCGCGCCCGTGCAGGTGGTCGGGTTCGGAAGGAACCATTTGCGACCGCCCCCCATCAATACCGTCAGACCGGTTGCAGCGCGATCGTCGAAGAACTGATCGACGATGCCGGTGCCGTTGCCGCGCGCCTGCGTGTGAATTGCCATTGACGCCGGTGTTGCATCGAAGACGTCGGAGGTGGTGACGACGCCGAGCTTCTTGCCCTGGGTGCGTGCGAGGAACTCCGACATGTACTCGATACGTGGGTTATCGAACGCCGCGGTCGTGTCGTCGGGCCAGACGCCTTCCTGGTTGTTCGCGGATTTGTTGCCGGTAACGTAGTTCTGCATGCCCGGCGCCGAGTCGGTAACGATCGAGTTCAGCGACGAAGTCATGATGCTGGCCGTTACCGGAAACGTATCCATCGCGAGTTTCGCTTTGGCTTTTCCTTGCGCGACGCCGTTCAGCATGATGCGTGCCGCGGTGCGGTGGCCTGAACCCATGCCGTCGCCGAGCATGACGATGATATTTCTCGCACGGCGACCGTTTTGCGTTATGCCGACCACTTCGAAGTTACCGCTGCGCGATACGGTCTGACTGTCAGATTGAGTAGCGACGACGGAGAGAGTGTGCGCCCCAGGAGAGCTGTTAGCGTATGCGCGCAGCGACGCCACGGTGGTGCCCGCCGGCAGTCCGCTGACGAGTCCGGTCGTGACCAGGCCCACTGAGCCCGGTACCGGCACACCGTCCACTTGGAACTGCACGCCTGTGATGGTCTGACCGGCGTCGGGACGGATGGTTGCTTGAAGGTCGAAGCGCTGTCCCGGAATGAACCTCGAGATCATCGGGCTGGCGTTGCCCGATGCGAACAGCTCACTCGGCGGGGTCAACCGCGAAACCGTCGGCGCGGCTTCGACTTGCGCCGTCACCGCAAGCGCGGCAGCGAGGCCGAGCCAGGCGTGTCTATTTGAGCGTTTTTGAAAGGTCACTGATTCTCTCCTGTCCAATATGGAGTTGCGTTTGCCCCGAGTCGGCCGTGCCGACGGGTGCCAGTAGAGTTAAGTGACGATGTGTGTCGAAACCATAACGATTGCGTTACGTTTTCGTGTATTCGCGCGTCCGGATGCGAAGCGGCCACAGCCACGCACCCAGCCATCCGCCGAGGCTGTTGCAGGCGATGTCGGAGATCTGCGGGAATCGTTCCGGGACGAAGATCTGCAGCAACTCGATGCATAACGCGAGAACCGCACAGAAGACCGCGGCTTTGAATCGCGGTCGATTCAGGTGAGGTGCGAATGCGAACGCGAATCCGAATGGTATGAACGCGACGACGTTTTCGATCACGTCGGACCAGGATCCGATCGAGTAGATCCGCAGGCTCGCGCCGGGATCGAAGTCGAATGGATACAGCCCGGCAACGATGTATATGGCCGAGTAGATCGCGATGAACGCGAACCTGCGGGATACGAGACGACTCAGCGAAGCGACGCCGGCTCGCTTTGCGCGGGCAGCGCTAGCGGTTGATCGGACAGCCGGCCGGTCAATGCGAGCAACGCGAACCGCAGCAGCGGTGACTGGCGTTTGAGTCGACTCGGCTGCACGAACAGGCGGTATAGCCACTCGAGGTGAAAGCGGATCCACAGCGGCGGCGCGCGGCGCACCGCGCCTGCGATGACGTCGAACGTGCCGCCAACGCCCTGGATGACGTTGACCTGCAACCGAGCGCGGTTCCTCGAGATCCATTCCTCCTGCTTCGGACTGCCGAGTGCGACGAATAGAAAGTGCGGAGCCGCCGCGTTGATTTCGGCGACGAGCGCATTCTGGTCCGCAACATCGACATAGCCGTTGTGGCGGCCGACGATCCTGATGCCCGGGTATTGTTTCGCCAGTCGGTGCGCGACGGCGGCATTGATCTGCTCCCGTGCGCCGAACAGGAATACCCGGTAGCGGCGTGCTGCCGCCAGCGCGCACAGCCGCGGCATCAGTTCCGAGCCGGGCACGCGGGCGCGCACGTAGGTGCCGCGCATGCGCGCCGCGATGACGGCGCCGATACCGTCGGGAATCAGATACTCGGCAGCGTTCAGCCAACCGCGCAGCGCGGTGTTTCGCTGAGCCGTCATGATCTTTTCCGGATTGACGGCAAAGATGCTGCATTGACGATCGGCCAGCACCGTCTCTTCGGCGATGGACACCATGCGGTCCATGTCGATGCGATCCACACCGACGCCGAGGATGAAGCAGCGTTCAGGCTTCATCGACCCAGCGCCGGAGCGTCGCGAGGTGGCGGAGTTCGTGGGCGTCGGGCCGCACTGCGGACGCGTCGTCGCCGAGACGGATCGTGGTGAGGAATTCATGAGGAAGCGATCCTTCATAGGTTGATTCGATCGAGGTTGCAGGGGTTTTGACGCCGTAGTGCGGCGACCGCCATCCGGCGATCGGGTTTGTCGAGCCGCGATGCCGCGTCAGTTGCGTTGCGCCGCGCACCGACAGCGACATCGTGCGATTGTTGGCGCGGATCGTTCCGTCGATGACCGTCGCGTCTGTGCCGAGATGCCACCACAGCGAGAGCCGGTGCGCGCCGCGCCCGATCAGGTAGTCCCACACGACGAGTCGGGCTGCGTGGTCGTAAATCAGGCCGCGCCAATGCGTCACGCCGACGCGTCTATAGCCGTCGTGCATCGCGAGCAGGATCGTGTGTTCGCCGGCGTCGCACTTCACACGCGTGCAGTGGTAGGGATGCCGCCAGATGAACGGCGTTACCTGCTGTGCCTGGTCGTCGTCGTCGACGGTGACGGTGTTGTGCGCGCGCGTGCTGCGGAAATAGCTGCGCCATCCGATGTTGCTGTACGAATGAGTGCCCGGATCGATCAACAGATCGTCGTCGTTGTGCCGCAATGTCACCGACAGCGCATCGGCGTGTCCGTGGGCGTACATCGGCGGCATGCCCAGGCGGCCGTGATCGAAGACGATTCGCGTATGGACGCGGTGCGAACGCAAGATGGTGTAGCCGCTGTCCGGGAGCATCAGACGCGGCCGTTGTGCCGGAACGGATTTGCTGCGGTGACGCAGAAACGGCGACAACGCGTAGCCGCCGTCCGAATCGCCGAACGTCGACGCATCGGCCGGCGCGACTTCATGGAGAAAGCGGCGGGCGAGCGCGATGCGGACCGAGGTCGCTGCATCGTCGAGCGCGTACGCCGCCAGCAATCGTTGCGCGAGCTCGGCGAGATCGGTGATCAGCGCCAGATACGCAGGCGCCTGTTCCGCGCCGCCGCCATCGGCGAGCACTTGCCGTTTGTATTCGGTAGCCAGAATGGCGCGCCCGCTGTCGCGCCATTCGGCTGCGTGTTCGAGTTCCTTGAACAACACGCCTGCATAGATCAGACCGACAGCCTCGGCGATCGTGTGATTGCCGCTCGATGAGTGGAGCGACAGACGCTTGTGGATCAGCCGCGCATGCGATGCGACCAGCGCGATGACGTTGCGCCACGTCGAGCTACGTTCCAGCAGATACCCGCGTACGAGATCGACGGCGTGGCATACGGCGATCAGGCGCAACGCGCACTCCATCGCCGAGACGTAGTGAACGCCGCTGTACGGTGGATTCGCCTGTATCCACGACGCCAACTGGCGCTCGATCATCGCGACAGCGGCGGCGCGGTGTTTGTGTCGAACGGTAAGCAACGCGAGACTGACGAGCTGCTGCAGCCGCGACGGTTCCCACACCACGCGCGCGTCGCCGAAAGAATTGCCCGGGCGATAGGGGATCTTGTTGAAGTAGGAGGTGGGCCAGATCGCGCCGGTGTCGGGCGCGTGATGCCAGCAGTTCGCCCGATCAGTGAATTGCCAGGGGTATCCCAGTGCGGGCCAACGCCCCTCGAGCAGATCGTCGGCCTGTGCGTCGTTCGAAACGATGTCCCATTCGAGTCGGGGCAACAGCTGCTTCGGCGATGCGCAGAACGCGAACGCTTCGTGATTCGGCGTCAGTGCCGTGACCGCCGGGTGGCGCTGAGCGCGTTCCAGCGCACGCAGATTCAGCCGTTCGCGGACGCGGTGCACCAGTTCGCGGGCGTCCATCACGCGCAGCCGGTTGATGTACCAGGTAACGTCCATGACTACTCGACGGCGAACGGTTCGCGCAGCGCGAGGCTACGGTGTGCCTGCAGCGTCGCGAGCATCGACGCGCGCGCGGATGCGAAACCGACATCGCCTGACGTGCCGCTCGTGACGCATGCGATGAAGTGGTGCATCTCCGCCGCAAAACCTTTGTCCTGGCGGCGCGTCCGGAACGTCTTGGCGCGCCCGCCACCGTGCAGTTGTGTCGAGCTGAAGTCGTCCATCACCGCGGCCTTGCCGGCACCGAATACTTCGAGGCGTTCCTTCGGCAACGACGCGGCGCCGTCGGCGCTGTAAATGACCGTGCCGATGGAACTGTCCGCGAAATCGAGTGTGATGATCGCGTTGTCTTGCGTGATGCCGGAGCTGTGCCGGCCTAGCGATGTCGCGCTGACGCGGACGGGCGGGGAGCCTGCGAGCGCATGCAGCACATCGATGAAGTGACAAGCCTCACCGACGATGCGTCCGCCGCCGATCGCTGCGTCCTGAATCCAGTGCTCCGCCGCGATCGGCAATGCGTTGACGCGATACATCATCGTCAACGGATCGACGCGGTCGGCGAAGTGCTGCTTGATGCGTGCGATGTGCGACGAGTGACGCCGGTTGAAGCCGACTTCGAGCACGGTGTTGCGCGCCGACGCGGCATCCGCATACGCCTGTTCGATGCGGTGCAACTGCTCGTGATCGAGACACAACGGCTTTTCGACGAAGACGTGTTTGCCGGCCCGTAACGCAGCGACCACGAGATCGGCGTGCGAATCGTGACGCGTGCCGATGATCACGGCGTCGACATCGACGTCGGCGAAAATCTCGCGGGGGTCCGCCGTGCAATACGACGCGTTCTCGCGGCTTGCCACGGCCTTCGCGTTGACTCCGGTTGCCGCGCACACGGCGTGCACGACGACCTGACGGTGCTTGCGCAGCGGCGGCAGCAGCCGGTCGCGCACGTGATTGCCGGGTCCGATGATGCCGAGCCGGACGCGGTCGGTGGGAATCGCATCGTGCAACCGCACGCGAGGCTGCACGACCCGCTCGGCGGCATCCGGGTAAGACAGCAGGATGCCGAGGCTCGGCGCGTCGGAGCGCAACAGTTCGTAGGCGCCGGCCGCCTCTGCGATCGGAAAACGATGCGAGGTCAGCGCGCCGACATCGACGCGGCCTTCGCCGATCAATGTCAGGAATGCGGAGAGATTGCGGCCTTCGGTCCAACGGACGTAACCGTACGGATAGTCGACGCCGCGGTCTTCGTATGCCGGGTCGTAACGACCGGGCCCGTACGAGGTCGATAGGCGCAGTTCCAGTTCCTTGCGATAGAACGGCTCGCGCGGCAGATCCATACCGACCGCGCCGAGCACCACGACGCGGCCCTTCTGACGGCAGATTCCGGCCGCAATCTCGACGGGGTCGTTCGATGTAGTACTGGCGGCGATGATGACGACGTCGCAGCCGCGGCCTTCAGTGGCGGCCGAGCACGTCGACGGCAGCGCGGCGGGAGTCACCGCGCTGCGCGCGCCGAGATGAAGCGCCAATGAGAGTCGTTCGGCGTCGATGTCGGACGCGATGACGCGGCAGCCGTTCGCGTGCAGGATCTGGCAGACGATCTGACCGACGAGCCCTAGGCCGATCACCGCGATCGTTTCACCGATGCGCGGTTCGCATTGGCGGACCGCGTGCAGCGCGATCGCGCCCACTGCGACGAATGCCGCGTCGGCGTAGCTGACCCGGTCCGGGATCGCGCTGCACAGATTCGCCGGCACGCAGACGATTTCGGCGTGCGAGGCGTGATCCTGGCCAGCGCACGCAACACGATCGCCCGGCCGGAATCCCTGCACCGAGCTGCCGACGCCGACAACGACGCCTGCGCAGCTGTAGCCGAGCGCCGCGCGCCGGTCGAGCCGTTCGGCAACCATCCGCACCGTTTCGGCGACCCCATCGCGGCGCAGTTTGTCGACGACCTTTCGGACAAGGTCGGGCCGCGCCTGCGCTTTACCGACCAGACTGCGGCGCGCGAGATCGACGGTGGCGCGTTCGGTGCCGGCGCTGATCAGCGAATAGTGGTTCGCCACGAGCAGCGAACCGTCGAGCAATATCGGTGCCGGCACGTCGTCGACGTCGAGCTTGCCGTTCTGGAAATTCTGAACCACCTGTTGCATGGGCTGCCTAGTTCATAGCGGCGACGGGCGCGCCGGTGCGAGTGGTTGAGCAGCGGCGTCGGCGATTGCGACGATCGCGGCCAGGTTCTTCTTGTAGATGTCGAAGTCGGCAGCCGTATTGGCAGAGGCGCGCGTGAGGTCCTGTTTGATCAGCGGGAACTCGCTCTCGATCCATGTCGTCAGATGGCGGCAATGGTCGCCGGTGACCACGCCATTCACTCGGGCTTCGAGATAACAGATCGCCGACAGCTGAGCGCCAGCCTGCATGCGTCGGCCGATCTCTTCGGCGGTAAAAGGCGCTGCGCCGACCTCCGCAAGCGGCAGCAACATCAGAACGAAAAGGATCGATCGAGAAATCACGAAGAACGCCCGCTATTGGCGGGGCGGATT
>JANLUG010000033.1:0-5393 GCA_031363335.1 Gammaproteobacteria bacterium | reverse complement strand
GCAATGATCAGCAGCGGACCGGTGGAAGATCGGCTGGCGATTCGCGAGTTGGTAGATTCGTACAACGATGCGGTGATGCGATTCGACGGTGAAGCGTGGGCGGCCAACTGGACCGACGATGCGGTCTGGTCGCTGCCGGGCATCGGTGAAGTGAAGGGCAAGCCGGCGTTCCTGCCGATGTGGACGCAGATGATGGCCGGCTTCTCGTTTGTCGGATTCTTCGCATCCGCCGGGCCTATCGTGGTGACGGGCGACACCGCGCATGGCATTTGGTATCAGCAGGAATTCCTGCATCAGAAGGATGGTGTCAAACGCGCCATCACCGGCCAGTACGAAGACGACTATGTCAGACGAGGCGGTCGTTGGTTCTTCCAGAAGCGTATCTACAAGGTGTTGAACGCACAGTGACTGCAATGCTCTCCCGCGCACGATCCTGGAATGCCGTAATGACGGCTACACCGGGCGAACTCGATATTTCGATCCCGGCTGCGTCAGTGCGAGGGACGATTCCCGCGCCGCTGCGCGGCGGTCGCCACCTGCAGAATGGGCCTGGCTGGACCAGGATCGGCGGCCGCCTGGCCCACCCGTTCGACGGGCACGGCCTGGTCCGCTCGCTGACGTTCACGCAAGGGGGAGGCGCCGAACTGCGTTCGCGCTTCGTCCGCACACCCGCGTATGAGGCAGAACGCGTCGCCGGTGAAATCGTGCACAGGGGGCTCGGCACCAATCCGTCGGATTCAATGTTGCGGAACCTGTTCGCACCGGCGCCGCGCAATGTGGCCAACACCACGATCGTGCCGTGGGCCGGCCGCCTGCTCTGCGGTTGGGAAGGGGGGCGGCCTTACGCACTCGATGCGCAGTCGTTGGCCACTCTCGGCGAAGAGACGTTCGGAGCATCGTTGCCTGACGGTGCGTTTCTTGCGCACATGCGGCTCGACGTCGCCGCCGACCGGTTGGTGGGCTGCAGCCTCAAAATGGGCATGCCGTCGCGTTTCACCTTCCGCGAATACGACCGCAATGGCGCCGAAGTGGCCACATGCGAAGCGAGCGTGCCGGGGCTGCATTTCGTGCACGATTTCGTCGTAACGCCTCGCTGGTACGTACTGCCGGGCAACGCGCTGAAGGTCGACGCACTGGGTTTCGCCGCCGCGATGCTTGGCCGCAAGACGCTGATCGATGCGATCGCACCGGACTCGTCGCAACCCGGCGTGTTGTATCTGATTCCGCGCGGCCGACCCGGACCGGTGCGTACCATCGCGCTGCCGCAGCGCGCTTTCGTCGTGCACTTTGCCAATGCGTTCGACGTCGATGCAGCGACATGCGCGGTTGATCTGTGCGCGTTCGAATCGTTCGCGTTCGGTAACGAGTTCGGCTTCCAAGGCGCCACGCGTCCCCTCGATCCGGCGCTTCCTGATATGCGTGCGCCGCAACGACTGTTCAGGGCGACGATCCGTGACGAGTCCGACACAGCCGCATGGCAGCAGATGTCCGACTACGGACTCGATTTCCCGCGCGTCCACCCACTGCGCGAGGGTGTCGCTGTGCCGGCGATCTATGCGTCGACGCGCAGCGACCGCACGAAGTCCGATCCCTTCGATGCGATCGCGCGCGTCGATGTGCTGGATGCGGAGCGCCCGACGGAGATCTGGGCAGCCGCCGAAAATCAATTCGTCGGCGAACCGGTATTCGCACCGCGGCCCGATGCGGCGAATGCGGACGACGGCTGGGTGATCGCATTGGTATACGACGGATTGGGGGTACACACCGACGTATGCATCTTCGAAGCGAGCCACCTCGCCGCCGGTCCCGTCGCGACCATTGCACTGCCGCTCCAGCCGTTCGGCTTTCACGGTGCCTGGGACGCGCCTTAGTCAGCTCGTCAGCTGGGGAAGGGTGCCATGACCGCGGAGATTCCGCCGTCAGGAATGAACTCCTGACCGCTGATGAATTTCGATTCGTCGGAGGCGAGGAACAGCACCAGATTCGCGATGTCGAGCGGCTCACCCAGGCGCTGCTGGGTCGGCGCCGGCGTGGTGGGCGATTGTATGTTCACGAGACCCGCCGCGGCGAGCTTCGCGCCAATGCCGCGTACCATCGGTGTGTCGATGCTGCCGGGGTGAATGGAATTGCAGCGCACGTTGTTTTTCTCGACGAGGCAATGTACCGCCACCGCGCGTGACAGCGCTTCCACCGCGCCTTTGGCTGCGCAGTAGGCAGCAACGTTGTGCACGCCGCGCTTTGACGCGATCGACGCCATGTTGATGATCGACCCGCCGCCGCTCTTCGCCATTGCCGGCACAGCGTACTTGCAGCCGAGGAAGGTGCCGTCTGCGCTGACGGCCATCTGGCGTTTGTATTCGTCGTAGCTCTGGGTTTCGATGTTGCCGGGTTCGACGATACCGGCGTTGTTCACAAGCACGTGCAGCGCGCCGTATTTCTTCACGACATCGGCGATCAACTCTATCCAATGCGCTTCGTTCGTCACGTCGTGGAAGCGGTATTCGGCGCCGATCGACCGCGCGACCGAAGCACCACGATCGCGGTTGACGTCGGTCACCACCACACGCGCGCCTTCGCGTGCTAACGCCATCGAGTCGGCTTCACCGAGGCCCATCGCGCCGCCGGTGACAATGGCTACCTTTCCATCCATACGTCCCATTTCGTTACCCTGTCCTGCTCGCTTGATCGGCGGCCAATTGCGCGTATGCGGCCGCGGTACCAATCGCCATCTTGTCGCCGTCGAACGGAATCGACATTTCGGGTGTGAATTCGAGAACCACGCGCTCCGGCGTGTCGAGAAAACGGATGAAGATGTCGGGATCGAGGCCCTTTGTGAAGGCATTGCCATCGTCCTTGGCGCCGGCCATGCCCGCGGCAAGGATTCGATACATCCACATCTTGGTGTCGTGATCTTCGTGAATGACGGTATGGCCCTTGTACGTGACGGTCTTGCCGCCGCCCATAGGCGTGCCTTTGCTGGTCATGACTACGGCCGACCGCGGGTCTCTGGCGATCGCCTTGATTCGCACGCGTTCCCGGGTGGCCGTCATCCAGATCTTGCCGTTCACGGGAACGTAGGCAGTGATAACGCCAAGAGGATGTCCGGACTTGTTGGCCCAGATGAAGACACATTCGCCGGCAGTATTGACGAGTTCTTGTTCCCGCTCCGGATCCAGGCGGTACTGTTTGACGTCGTCGTAGTTGGCGGCTTGAGATTTCATGGCGGCTACTTCCCCTCAGTGAAAAAGTCAGCGCGCGGTGTGAATGTCGAATCGTAGACGGGCTCCGACAGGTCGACGCGATACTTTTTGTTGTCGGCGCCTTTCAACCCAATGCGACCCAGTGCATCGCGCATGTTCAGGTAGTTCGCGTGCTTGAAGTGGGCCGCGAGACTCGCCTCGTCCTGCCACAACTCGTGCACCACCAGCCGGCCCTCCACGCACGGATCCGCCGAGAATACGTAGGCGAGGCAGCCGGGCTCTTCGTCGCGCGTCTTCTGTTGCAGTTTGCCCGCAATTGCGAGCGTTTCGTCCCGCTTGTCGGGATCCTGAAGGTCGATTGTTCCGGCGATGATAATCATCTTGGACATTTTGGATTCCTACGCTTGTGTACGAGTGGCATAGCGCGGCGGACGCCGCCCGTTCTCATCGACGATGTCGAACTCTTCGGCGAGATCCTCCACCCATTGAATCGTGCCGCTGCGATCCATCAGGTCGCGCGCGGTCAGCAGTGCAACGGCGGCACGTCCGACGAACAACGGTGTCTGCGATTGCGACAAATCCATGTTGCGCGTCTTTGCGGCATCCTGAATGAACTCGGTCGATACAGACCCCGGATACAGCACGACGGCGGCAACACCTTTGGGTTTCAACTCGACCGCCATGTCCGCGGTCAGCCGATCGAGCCCGGCCTTACCGGCGCCGTAGGAACTCGAGAAGTGATAGCTCTGGCCGCCGGGTGAGGAGACATTCAGGATCGCGGCGCCGGGTCCGCTTGCGAACAGCAGTTGTGCCGCGTGCCAGCTCGCTACGTAGTGCGCCCGCAGACCGATGCCCACCTGGTCGTCCCAGATCTGGATCGGGTGATCCCAGAAGCCGCCGCCCCAGGCCGGCGGACTCGGAATTTTGTAGACGTTGTTCACCAGGTAGTCGATGTGGCCCGCTTGGTCGCGGACCCGCGCGAAGGCTGCGGCGATGTCGGCGTCGTTGCCGTGGTCACAACGGATCGCGCGCCCGACGCCGCCCGCTTCGGTGACGAGACGCGCGGTCGTGTCGATGGTGCGTTCGCCTGCACCGGTAGTGCGGCCGGTGACGTACACGGTGCAGCCCTCGTGGGCGAGCGCCAGCGCGATGCCCTTGCCTATGCCTCTGCTCGCGCCCGTTACAACGGCGATCTTTCCGGTCAACTCACCCATTGGTTGCTCCCGCGTCTTCGAGCTGCGAGCAGCTCGCATGTGAAAATTCGGTGTCGGTGGTGCGCTGACAAACTGCGGCCTACTGCGCCGCGCGCCTTGAAGCGGCCAGACCGATCGCGTCACCGATTCTGCGGTGCTCCGCGCGCGATATGCCATAAAAACTCGCGGCGTATATCGTTACCGCGATCATCACTAGAACCCCCGGCCCCATGGCCATACCGAGAAAGTTCACCGCGTGAGGATCAAGCGTCGCGACTGTCGCGCTGCGGCCGATTCCGGCGAGATCGACGATGACGCCGGAGATGACGATGCCGAATCCGCCGACGGCCTTTGCCGCGAACGACAGCGCGGCGAAGTAGATGCCTTCGTTACGCGTGCCGTGAACTTCTTCGTGTTGATCGGTGATGTCGGCCACCATCGAGCCGATCATCACACCGAGTACACCGATGCCGAGGCTGCAGATCGCGTTCGCCCCCATCACGATGTAGAAACCCCGTACGTCTCCCGGCTCGGGAAAAAGACCGAGTAAACGCAGGATGATCGGACTGGTATTCCAGATCGCATACCAAGCGAGACCGCTCATGAGCAGCGTTTTCTTTTCTCTGAAGATGCGCGTCAACGGCGTCGTGATCGCGGCGCCGATGAAACCGCCAACGACCGAAGCCGGAAAGCTCCAGCTGATCTGTGTCAGCGTGAATTGAAAGTAGAGCGTGCCCAGATACAGCGACAGCGCGGTAACCATGCCCATGGTCATGCCCCACAGCACGCAGGTAATGACCATCACCTTAAAGGACCTCAACGCGAACGCCCGCATCGCATCCCTCAGTACCTGCGCCAGGCTGAAGCGCTGTCTGGTGGCGGTGTATTGCGGCAAGCGCGGTATCTGATCGTGTGTGCCTAACGCGGAGGCCCAGATGCCGGCGCAGATGATCATTGCGAACGTGGCACCGAAGACCGGATACGCAGCGGGGTTCAGCTG
>JANLUG010000029.1:0-1114 GCA_031363335.1 Gammaproteobacteria bacterium | reverse complement strand
CCGGCCCTATTTCCTGACCCATGCGCGGGCCGAGATCACGCCGGAGGAGGTGCTTGGCAGCTTCCTCACGCAGCTTTATGACGATCTCCCGCCGCCGCCTTTGGTCCTGCTCAGCCATGACGTGCCGGATGCCGCACTGATCGCGCGGATGATCGCCGCATTGCGAGGCTCGCCCGAGACGGCGCCATCGAGATCGACCAGGTGTAGTCGCTTACAGCCTTCGGCGAACCAGTGACGCGCCATCGCAACCGGATCCGTGCCGAAAACGGTGACGTCGTCCATGCGCCCCTGTCGCAGGCGAACGCATTGGCCGTCTTTGATGTCGATCGCGGGGATGACGAGCATCGAACCGCCTACAGTTTGCCCTTCGTCGACGGCATGACTTTGCCGAGACGCGCATCCAGCGTCAGCGCCATCCGCAGCGCGCGGCCGAATGCCTTGAATAACGTTTCGGCCTGGTGGTGGCTGTTGTCGCCGCGCAGGTTGTCGACGTGCAGCGTCACCATGGCGTGGTTGACGAAACCCTGGAAAAACTCGTGGCACAAGTCGACATCGAACTCGCCGACGCGCGAGCGCGTGAACGGCACGTGATACTGCAGCGACGGTCGTCCGGAGAAATCGACCACGACGCGCGACAGCGCCTCATCGAGCGGCACATAGGCATGGCCGTACCGGGTCAGCCCCTTCTTGTCTCCGACGGCTTGCGACACCGCCTGACCGAGTGTGATGCCGATGTCTTCCACCGTGTGATGCGGGTCGATCTGCAGATCGCCGGTCGCCTTCACGGCGAGATCGATCAGGCCGTGGCGCGCCACCTGGTCGAGCATGTGGTCGAGGAACGGAATGCCGCTGGCGAGTTCCGCCACGCCGGTGCCATCCAGATTCACCGTCACTTCGATCTGCGTCTCGAGCGTGTCGCGCGTGACGCGCGCGGTGCGCGCTTTCATGCCTGATCCTTCGTCGTTCGCAGGGCGGCGCAGTATAGCAGCGCGTAGAACACTGCAATTCGCCGCATCAGAGCCGGTCCGCCAGACTGCCGTAAGGCAGAAATCGATTCGTCGTGTGTGCCTTGATCCACGTCGTCAGTTCCTTCGGATAGCTGCCGCGCCGCCGC
>JANLUG010000313.1:0-4237 GCA_031363335.1 Gammaproteobacteria bacterium | reverse complement strand
CCATGACCTACCGCCACCTGATTCTCGATCTCGATCACGCGCGCCACATTGCAACGGTGACGCTGAACAAACCTGAGCGCCTGAATGCCATCGATCAGAGCGACAAAGTCGACCTGCTCGATGCGACCGCGCGGATTCAGGCGGATGACGACATCTGGGCGGCGATCTGGACGGGTGCGGGACGGGGCTTCTGCAGCGGCGCGGATCTGCAAGGTCCGCCGCCTGACGACGGCGATAAGCCGCTGAATGAGTTGCTCGACGAAGAGTCGTGGATCAGCCGGCAGGGTAAGGCGTTGTATGGTGTCGACAAGCCGATGATCGCGGCGGTCAACGGTGTCGCGGCGGGTGCGGGGTTCTCGCTCGCGCTCGCGTGCGACATGCGCGTCGGCTGCCCCGACAGCCGCTTCGTGACGGTATTTCAGGAACGCGCGCTGCCGCCGGAAGGCGGTATGTCGTTTCTGCTTGCGCGCATTGTGGGACTGAGTCGGGCGATGGATCTCTCGCTGACGAGTCGCCGCGTCGACGCAGACGAAGCGTATCGCATCGGATTGCTCGATCGGCTCGTGCCCAGCGACCAGCTGCTCGCGACCGCAAACGAACTCGCCGAACGTATCTGCCATCTACCGCCCGCGGCCGTGCGCGTTACGAAGCGCGCGATTCAGGCCGGTGTCGAATCGACGTTTGCCGAGGCATCCGCCAACGAAACCCGTTACGGCAGCATTGCGCGCCGCGCGAAAGCCGACGCCGAGGAATCTGCGCGCTCGTTCGCCGAACGCCGCAAGCCGACGTATCGCGGCCGCTAGTCGTCGAGGAAGATCATCGCGGGATGTTCGAGGCGGTCCTTCACCGCCTGGATCAACGCAGCCGCGTCGTATCCATCGACGAAGCGATGATCGAACGACGACGACAGATTCATCATCAGCCGAATGGCGACTGCACCTGCCACGACCATCGGCCGCTGCACCGCCTTGTTCACGCCGATGATGCCGACCTCCGGCGCGTTGATGATCGGCGTCGATGCGATGCCGCCCAGCCGGCCGAGGCTGGTGATCGTGATCGTCGAACCCGTCAGCTCGTCCTTCGTCGCCGTGTTGCCGCGCGCCGCTTCGCTGACGCGCCGTATTTCCTGCGCGAGATCCCACAGCGACAGATTCTGCGCGTCGTGCACAACCGGCACCTTCAAGCCGTCCGGCGTCTGCGTCGCCACGCCGAGATGCACGCGCCGATGCCGCAGCAATACACCGCGCTCGGAGTCGTAGTGCGCGTTGCACTGCGGGAAGTCCGGCAGCACGCGCACGAGCGCGAGCGCGAGGAACGGCAGATAGGTCAGGCTCGTGTCGTGCTTTCTATTGAGATGCGCGCGCAGCGATTCGAGTTCGGTGATGTCGACTTCTTCGACGTATGCGAAGTGGGGAATGTTGCGTTTCGCTTCGCTCAAGCGCTGCGCGATGACGCGGCGCACGCCGATCACTTTGATTTCCTCGACGTCGTCGCCGCTGGGTGTTCGCTTCGCAACCGTCTTCGCAGCCTTCGTACGCGGCTTCGCGGCGTGCGCGTCGAAGTCCGCCTGCGTGATGCGCCCATCGGCGCCGGAGCCGTGAATCTCCGTTAAATCAATACCCGATTCGCGCGCGCGGCGACGGATCGACGGCGACGTCAGCACCGTCGTCTTCGAAGTGGATGCGGACCTCGGCGGAGCCGCCGGTGTTTCACCATCGGATGACGTCTCCTGCGGTGCCGTTGTGCGCCGTGCGGGTTTCGCGGCGCGTACCGGCACCGCAGCCACCGGTGCGGCCTCCACTTCCGGCGCGGCAACCGGTTTCGCGGCAACCTTCGCGCCGGCATCCGTCTCGAACACGATCAACGTCGAACCCACCGGCACCAGGTCACCGGGTTCGCCGGTCGTCGACAGCACCGTGCCGGTGACGGGCGACGGCACCTCGATATTTGCCTTATCGGTCATAACGTCGACGATCACATCGTCTTCCTTCACGTGATCGCCGACCTTCACCTTCCACTCGACGATCTCGGCGTCGATCGTGCCTTCGCCGAGATCGGGCAACTTGAACTCGAAGCGGCTCATGCCGATGCCTCCATCACCGCTTTCAAGGCAGCGATCAAGCGCGCTTGTCCCGGAAAATAGTCCCACTCGAATACGTGCGGATACGGTGTATCCCAACCGGTAACACGCGCAATCGGCGCGAGCAGCGACCAGAAGCACTCTTCCTGAACCGTCGCCGATAGCTCCGCGCCAAAGCCGCTGAAACCGGTCGCTTCGTGCGCAACGACACAACGGCCGGTCTTCTTCACCGATGTGCAGATGGTGTCCACGTCGAGCGGCACCATCGTGCGGATGTCGATGATCTCCGCATCGATCTGTGCGATCTGCGCGGCCGCTTCCGCAACGTGCACCAGCGTGCCGTACGTCAGCACCGTGACATCGGCGCCTTTGCGCACGATCTCCGCCTTGCCGATGGGGACGGTGTAGTAGCCGTCGGGCACTTCGCCTTTCGGCCGCGTGCTCCACGGCACAGCGGGCTTGTTAGGGTCGCCGTCGAACGGGCCGTTGTAGAGCCGCTTCGGTTCGAAAAACACGACTGGATCGTCGTCTTCGATCGAACTGATCAGCAGCCCTTTTGCGTCGTACGGATTCGACGGCATCACCACCTTGATGCCGCAGACGTGCGTGAAGATGCCTTCAGGACTCTGCGAATGCGTTTGTCCGCCGCGGATGCCGCCGCCGCACGGCGTGCGGATCGTCACCGGCGACCAGAAGTCGCCGCCGCTGCGGTAACGCAAGCGCGCGAGCGTGCTCGTCAGCTGATCGAATGCGGGATAGATATAGTCGGCGAACTGGATTTCGACGACGGGCCGCAATCCATTCACGCCCATGCCGATCGCCGCGCCGAGAATGCCGCCTTCGGCAATCGGCGTGTCGAGCACGCGATGGTCGCCATACTTGCGCTGCAAACCATCCGTGCAACGGAATACACCGCCGAAGTAGCCGATGTCTTCGCCCATCAGCACGACGTCGGGGTCGCGATTCAGCATGATGTCCATCGCGGAGTTGATCGCCTGCACCATGTTCATCTGTGCCATCAGCGTTTCTCCGGCTTCGGCAGAAGTGCTTTCATCTGATCACGCTGTTTCTTCAGATGCGGCGGCACTTCCTTGAAGACGTCTTCGAACATCAGATCGCGGTCGAGCGTCGGCGGCTCCGTCATCGTTCCGTAGGTGATCGCTTCCTGCCACGAGGCATTCACCACGTCGGTCAGTTCCGATTCCATCGCGCGTTGGCGCGCCTCCGACCATTCGCCGATTGCGATCAGGTGATTTTTCAATCGATCGATCGGATCGCCCAGCGGCCACTGTGCGGCGTCTTCCTTCGGCCGATATCGGGACGGATCGTCGCTCGTCGAGTGAGCAGACGCGCGATAGGTCACGAGCTCGATCAACGTCGGTCCGGCGCCCTGACGAGCGCGCTGAGCCGCCCAATCCGTCACTGCATGCACCGCGAGATAGTCGTTGCCGTCGACACGAATGCCGGGGATGCCGTAACCCGGCCCGCGCGCAGCGAACGATTTACGTTCACCGCCTGCGAATCCCTGAAATGTCGAAATCGCCCATTGGTTGTTGACGAGATTCAGAATCACGGGCGCCTGATAGACCGCCGCGAACGTCAACGCATGATGAAAGTCGGGTTCTGCGCTGGACCCTTCGCCGATCCATGCGGCTGCGATATGGTCTTCGCCCTTGATCGCGGCGGCCATCGCCCAGCCGACCGCTTGCGGATACTGCGTCGTTAGATTGCCGCCGACCGAGAAGATGTTGCCCGATCCCCAGTGATACATCACCGGCATCTGGCGGCCTTTGCACATGTCGCGCGTGTTGTTCAAACACTGGCACATCAGGTCGACGAGGCTACGGCCACGCGCGATCTGCAGCCCTTGTACTCGATACGAAGGAAACAGCATGTCGGCGGGCCGAAGCGCCATGCACTGCGCCACCGCCACGGCTTCTTCGCCGGTGCATTTCATGTAGAACGAGATCTTGCCCTGTCGCTGAATCCGTAACATTCGATCGTCAAAGATCCGCGTCAGTACCATGTGCCGCAAGCCGATCTGCAGATCGGGTGCATCGAGGTGCGGATTCCACGGACCTACTGCGGTGTGCTGCTCGTCGAGTACGCGCACCATCTCGGTGGACAAAAATTCGATGTCGCGCGTATCGGCGTTGA
>JANLUG010001066.1:0-3594 GCA_031363335.1 Gammaproteobacteria bacterium | reverse complement strand
TTCCAGCTTCTTGTCCAGTTTGTTGAATTCGCCTTGCAGAGAGCACCGGCCCCATCGGCTGCGTCGGCTACTGCATGAGCGGCCCGTTCGTGCTGTCGGCCGCCGCAGCGTTTTCCCCGCGTATGGCTGCAGCAGCATCCTTCTACGGCGTGCGGTTGTGTACGGATGCGCCTGACTCGCCGCACCGCACCGCCGACCAGATTACCGGTGAGTTATATGTCGCATGCGCGGAGACGGATGTGTGGGCGCCGCCGGAAATGGTTGCGGCACTAGCGGAACACCTGGCGACGACGAAGATCCGCCATCGCATCGAGTGGTATCCCGGCACGCACCATGGCTTCGCATTCCCGCAGCGACAGGGCGCGTACGATCCGCGCGCCGCCGAGCGCCACTGGGAGAGAATTCACGCGCTGTTCGAACGCAATCTCAAGGTGAAGTGAGCGCGCTGATTTCGTTGTCTGCCAGACCCGCGTGACGCGCGGCATCGAGGATGCCGGCCCATGAGTTGTCGTCTACTTCGATCCCGTCCCGGTCGCGAACGGCGAGGGTTTCGCGTTCCGGGTCGCCTGGCACGCGCACTTTGTCGAAGCCGCGCGACGGCGTTGTCGAGTGTATGTAGTCGACCATCGCGAACACTTCCTGCTGAAATGCGGCGCGATTGCCGAACGCGGCGGGATCGATCACGAACATCAGCATGTGATTGACGATGGTACCGGCGCGTTCGCGCGCGGGTTGCGCGGTCCATTCGCCGGCGAGCGCGCCGCCGAGCAATTCGCACATCAACGCCAGCCCATAGCCTTTGTGTTTGCCGAATGGGCCTAACGCACCGAACGGTTCCTTGAACATCACGCCCGGATCGTTGGTCGGCTCGCCTTGCGAATCGACGAGCGCGCCGTCTTCGATCTGCGCGCCTTTGAAGTGTGCAACGCGCACCTTGCCGAGCGCGATGGCGCTGGTCGCCATGTCGAGCACGATCGGCTCGTCGCCGTCGCGCGGCACCACACAGCAGAATGGATTCGTCGTCATGCGACGTTCGCGACCGCCCCACGGCGACACCTGCGGTTCGTGGCCGACGACGTTGACGAAATGCACCGACACCAGCCCCGCGCGTCCGCAACGTTCGCCGTACGCGCCGATGCGGCCGAGGTGGTGAGCGTTGCGCAGGCCGAGCGCGACCACGCCTGTTGCCTTCACGCGCTCGATGGCGCGGTCGGTTGCTTCGCGCCCGACGACTTGACCAAAGCCGAACTGGCCGTCGACGAGTAACACCGCGCCGCTATCGCGTATCACTTCCGCATGCGCGCTCGGATCGAGATGGCCGACGCGAATGTTGCGCACATAGGCCGGCACCATGCCGACGCCGTGTGAGTCGTGGCCCTTTAGATTGGCCTCGACGAGGTGATGCGCGACCTCGTCCGCGACGCTCTGCACCGCGCCGGCGCGAGTGAACAGTGTTGCAACGAAACGTCGCAGCGGTTCGGGTTTGATCAGCATGCGCGCGTCCCTCGATGTCGGTTCCGTAGTGTTGCCGTTTCAGGATCGCTATGACAAGGTGCGGCGAAGCGTTGGAAACACTCGGGGGAGAGTCATGCACGCGCTCGCGAAAGGCTATGGCCTGATCGAAGGTCCCGTGTGGGATCCGCAACGCGGTCTGCTGTTCAGCGACGTTCTGTTCGGCGGTGTCTACGCGCTATCGCGCGACGGGCAGGTCAGCAGCGTGTTCGAGCACCGCCGCGGCATCGGCGGCATGGCGTTGCATGCGTCGGGTGGACTCGTGGTGAGCGGCCGGAACATTTCGTACAAAGGCTTCGACGGCGGCGCCACTGTGACACTGTTGGACTCGGACCCCGACCACGGCAACGTCGGCTACAACGATCTGACCACCGACGCTAAGGGGCGCATCTACGCGGGTTCGCTCGGTTCCAGTCCGGTGTTTGCTGATGGTCGCGCGCCGCAGGCCGGCAACCTGTTTCTGATCGATCTCGACGGCAAATCGCGGATGGTCGGGCGCGACGTGCAACTGACCAACGGACTCGGCTTCTCGCCTGATGGACAAACCCTGTATCACTCCGACAGCCGGCGCAGCAGCGTCTACTGCTACAACGTCTCGCCCGACGGATCGCTGGGTGAAAAACGTTTGTTCGCGCGCGCGGCGAAAGGCGTTCCCGACGGGCTAGTGGTTTCCACCGATGGCCGCGTCTGGGTCGCGCTGGCGGGCGAGGGCCACGGGGTGGCGGTCTTCAAACCGGATGGAACGGCCGACAGCTTCGTCGAGATTCCGCAACCGATGTGCACGAGCGTGTGCTTCGGCGGCGACGACTTGAAGGATCTGTATATCGTGTCGGGGTCGGAAGGCAGCGGTTCCGACCGCGGCGGCGCTGTGTATCGGCACCGTTGCGATGTCGCCGGCCTTCCGGTGGCGCTGGCACGGACCGCAATTCCGGCCTAACGAGAGTTTCAGGGGGAGACGAAATGAGCAAGATCGAAACAGGCACCGAACACCTGCTCGCGGTCGAGAACGATGGCGTGGCGACGTTGACGATGAACAGACCGGAGCGACGCAACGCGCTGTCCGGCGAAATGCTCGACGGCATGGCGCGCGCGCTCGACTACGCCGAACGCTCGGCAAGCATCCGCTGTGTCGTGCTTACCGGTGCCGGCGGCGGTTTCTGTGCCGGCGGCGACGTGAAAGGCATGGCGGAAGGCGGTTCGGGCGGCGGACCGACGCTCGACGAGCGCATCCATGCGCAGCGACTGTCGCAACGCAACACGGCCGGGCGCATCTACCTGATGCCGAAACCGGTCATCGCAATGCTGACCGGACCGGCCGCAGGTGCAGGATTATCGTTGGCGCTCGCGTGCGACATGCGCGTGATGGCCGACAGCGCGGTGATCACCACGGCGTTCGCTCGCGTCGGTTTCAGCGGCGATTACGGCGGCACGTTCTTTCTGTCGCAGCTCGTCGGCAGCGGCAAAGCGCGCGAACTCTATTACCTGTCCGAGCGACTCGACGCGGCGGAGTGTCTGCGATTGGGCATCGCCAACCGGGTGGCACCCGCCGCCGATCTCGAACGCACGACGCTCGACATTGCGCGCCGCATTGCAACGGGTCCGACGGTTGCATACCGCTACATGAAGGAGAACTTCAACCGGGTGAACGGCGGCGATGTGATCGAGTGTCTCGACCTCGAGGCGACGCATCACGTCCACAGCGGATTGACGCAGGACCACCGCGAGGCGGCGAAAGCATTCGTTGAAAAGCGCGAGCCGAAGTTCTCGGGTCGCTAGCGGGGTCGCTGAGGCGCGCTACTTCTGCGGCGGCAGATGCGATTCGAGCAGCTTCTGGACGGTTTCCATCAGATTGATCGGCACCGGGAACACGACGGTCGAGTTCTTTTCGCCGGCGATTTCGACGAGCGTCTGCAGGTAGCGCAACTGCATCGACATCGGCTGCGTCGCCAGCTGCGCGGCGGCCTCGACCAGTTTCTGTGACGCCTGGAACTCGCCCTCGGCGTGAATCACTTTTGCCCGCCGCTCGCGTTCCGCTTCGGCATGCTTCGCGATCGCGCGAATCATGCTCTCGTTGATGTCGAC
>JANLUG010001048.1:0-5904 GCA_031363335.1 Gammaproteobacteria bacterium | reverse complement strand
TCGTAGACGTAGTCGCCGGTGTCGAGCGTCGCGTCGCGCACCTTCAACTTGCCGTTGAGAATGAACGTATGCGATGCCGCCAGATGTTTGTGCGGCGGCGCGACGTAGCCCTTCTTCCAGTTGAACAGCACGGCCCACCGGCCGCTCTCGGGTCCGAGCCAGAGAATTTTCTGGTACGCCATGCCGGGCGAGGTCTCGATCCACGGCATCTTGCTCGCCTTCACCAGCGTGTCGGCGAGGTTCACGTTCACCGGGGAAATGTCCTGGGGTAATGCCATCACTGTTCTCCTGAATCAGAAAGGCCTGGGTCACAAACGATAAATGCGTGCCGCGGTGCCGTAGAACATCGCGTCTTTTTCGCTCTCGGAAAAGCCGGCGACGATCTTCTTGAGTCCGTTCCACAACACGGGATACGAGATCGACCATTTGTCGACCGGGAAGTTGCTCTCGAACATGCAACGGCTGGGGCCGAAGCATTCGATGGCGTGCAGGTAGTAACGCTTCTGCGCCTGAACGAACTCGTCGGAGGTGGGTGGCGTTGCGCGCTCGTTCCAACCGAAGCCGTTGTCGGGCATCGCGAGGCCGCCGAGTTTCGCGACCACGTTCGGACATTTCGCGATCTCGGCGATGTCCTTCTTCCACGCGGTGAAGATGGCTTCGCGTTGATCGCGGTAGCGGCCGACCCCGAGCGGTGTGCCGAAGTGGTCGAGCACCATCGTGGTTTCCGGCACCGCGCGGGCGAGTTCGGCGAACGCGGCGTTCTGGTGATGGTAGTGCCAGGTGTCGTACGTGTAGTCGAGCCGCCCCAACACTTTCATTCCGTCGCGAAAGTCCTTGCGTGCGTAAAGGCCCGGAAGCGCGCTACCCGCGATCATCAGATCTTCCGGATGCGGATCGAGCGCGCCGGCGTGACGGATGCCGCGGAACAGTCCGCGGCCGGCATCCTGGTGCGCCGCCAGCACATCTTCCAGCACACCACCCTGCGTCAGATCGGCGTGCGCGACGATCGCCGAGATAACCGCTTTGCCGCGGCCGCCCTTCGCGCTCGCCGCGGCGATTTCTGCGACGAACGTTGTCTCGCCGATACAACGCAGATGTTCCGGACCGTCGGTGCGATAGCTCGCGCCGCATTCCACGAACACGGTCTTCTCGACGTTGTGCCCTGAGCCGGTGTCGGCCCACAGTTCGTCGAGCGCGTAATTGCCGATGTCGTCGCGCCGCCACAGATGATGGTGCGGATCGACGATCCGCCGCGTCGGATCGAGCGCGGATTCCGTGACCTGATTGAGCCACTTCGCATCGATCGGTTTGATGGTCGGCATGGTGTCTCTCTATCCCCCGGAGGCCAACCCTACCCCGGTCGCGCGCAATGCGGAAGCGCGAGCGATGGACTAACATCGCGACCTCACGCGCTTAGGAGAAAGAGATGACCAAATTCCATGATCTGACCATGAATTCGATCACCGGCGAGCCGGTAAAACTGTCGAGCTTCAAAGGCAAGACCTGTCTGGTGGTCAATGTCGCGAGCCGCTGCGGGCTGACGCCGCAGTACGCCGGCCTGCGCGAACTGCAGGAAGCGAACGAAGACAAAGGCTTCACCGTGCTCGGCTTCCCGTGCAATCAGTTCGGCGCGCAGGAGCCCGGCACCAGCGAGGAGATCCTCGATTTCTGCGAAACGAAATTCGACGTCAACTTTCCGCTGTTCGAGAAGATCGAAGTCAACGGCAACGGCACCTGCGAGCTGTACAAACTGCTGAAGTCGAAGCAGGCGAACGAAGACGGCACCGCCGACATCCAGTGGAATTTCGCGAAATTCCTGGTGGACGGATCCGGCAACGTCGTGGCGCGCTTCGGCCCGCGAACAACGCCTGAAGAGATCGCGGCAGAGCTGCCGAAGTACCTCTAGCGGGGTTTGATGCCGAGCCTGGTGCGGCCGCGTTCGATCGCGATATTCGAGAGTTCCCGGTTGCCGGTCTGCCACGTCACGTGCAGACCCATCGTGTGGATGCGCCATCCTGCGGGGAATCGCTTCAGATCGACGGTGTAGTAACCGCCGATCGTCCAACGATTTTCCGCAGGCGCGTCTTCTACGATGAAATGCTCCGCGCGCATGTACATCACGCAATGCGCTGCGTCGCCGTCGAGTTCGATTACATGATTCGTCAACGTGTGCTGCGTCGGGCCGAATCCCGCGAATAACACCTCGGAGTTACGCACCCAGCGATCAGCCGAGAACCGTCCCGGTTTGATGCCGACGGACGTGTACTCCATGTCGATTTCGTCGGTGAAAATCGAGCGCAGCAACGGCCAGTCGCGCCGGTCGAGCCCGGTCGCGTAGCGATTGACGATATCGGTGATCGCAGCGCGATCGAGCAGTTGTTCTAGATTGGACATGGCGGCTCTCCCCTTCGTGAGCGTCATCGTGACCGTCGTATTGTATCGATGCCCGCCCCGGCGTTACCGTTCCGATCCCTTCGAAACGCCCCGGACACGGTCAACACGATGAAAGCGGTTTATTGCGAGAAGCTCGGCGGCCCAGACGACCTCGTCGTGCGCGACATTCCGGAGCCGCCCGCCCCGGGCGACGGCCAGGTGAAAGTGGCGATCGAAGCGCGCGGCGTCGCATTCACCGACGTGCTGATGGTGGCCGGTGAATATCAGGTAAAACCGGAATTGCCGTTCATTGTCGGCGGTGAAGGCGCCGGTCGGGTGATCGCGGTTGGGCCGGGTGTGGACAACCTGCGCGTCGGCGATGCCGTTTTGACACCGGGCGGTTGCGTCGAGCAGGTCGTCGTGGCGGCATCGCGTGTGACGCCGCTGCCTGCCGGCGTGAGTCTCGAAGCCGCCGCATCGTTCCGCGGCAACTATGCGACCGCGTACTACGCGATGCAGCGCGCCAATCTTCAGGCGGGCGAAACGCTGCTGGTGCACGGTGCCGCCGGCGGCGTCGGTCTCGCAGCGGTCGATATCGGCAAACTGTATGGCGCGACCGTCATCGCCACGGCGGGGTCGGATGCGAAGCTCGAGGTCGTCCGCCAACTCGGCGCGGACCATCTCATCAACTACACGAACGGTTTTCGCGACGCGGTGAAGGAACTGACCGGCGGCCGCGGAGCCGACGTCATTTACGATCCGGTCGGCGGCGACGTATTCGACGAATCGATGCGCTGCATCGCGCCGTTCGGACGCATCCTCATCGTCGGTTTCACGAGCGGTCGAGTCGGCCTCGCGAAGACGAATCACCTGTTGATCAAGGACGCCGCGGTGATCGGCTTCACCGTCGGCGGGCTGCAGCGGAACGACCCAGCCTGGGCGAAACGCAACGCCGACATTCTGATGGGCTGGCTCGCGAGCGGGCGCATCAAACCGTACATCTCGCACCGCGTTCCGCTTGCGAATACAGCCGACGCTTTGAAGCTGATCATCGATCGCAAGGTGATCGGCAAAGCGATCATCGTTTGAGCAAGTGGTAGCCACCCGGCCGCCTCGGGATGCTAGCATCTTGATGCATTGCAGCACGGAGGCCGCATGAGACCGAACGAGGCGAAAAGCGAGCGCATGGCGGCGCCGGCGCGCGAACTGAGCACGACGTTTGCGAAGGAGATTGCGTCGGACGCCAGCGTCGAAGGCATCCGCTTCGTGTTCAATCAACTCGCCGGTTTGTTGAACCGGCGCCTGTCGGGCGTCGGCGCACTCCACGAAGCGGTGCGGATTCCGGCCGACCGATTCGTCGAAGGCGGCTGCCTCTTAGTGAGCGCTGACTATCGACTGGCGCCCGAGAATCCGTTCCCAGCCGGTTTCGACGATTGCCTCGCGGCCGTTAAATGGACCGTCCAACACATACACGAATACGGCGGCGACCCGGCCCGTGTCGCGGTCGGCGGAGATTCCGCCGGCGGCAATCTCGCCGCGGCAGTTGCGATCGAACTGGCGCAACAACGGCGCGCGCCGAAGCTCGAACGGATCCAGAGCTTTCTCGCCACTGAACTCGCCCGCTCGAAGCGCACCGATGCGCGGCGTCACGGCTTGCGAATCGTGCATGCCATACGACGGCTGTTCGGCTGATGGCCGATCACCTGCTATCGCTTGCCGCCGGTGTGCTGCCGGAGTTTCCACCGGACGAGATCGTCCGCGCGGCAACGCAGTCCGGCTATCGGGCAACCGGCATCTGGTGCGACATGGAGACGTGGACAGCAGCGACCACTCGAGCCGTTGCGGGGCGATTGCGTGAAGGCGGTCTGCAGGCGCTCGATATCGAAGTGATCTGGATCAGACCAGGCCGAGAAGTGTCCGATGCCGCGCGTCGGCTGATCGATATCGGCGGCAGCCTCGGCGCGCGCAACGTGCTGATCGTCAGTGCGAACCCGAGCCTCGACGATACGAAACATCAGTTCGCAACGCTGTGCGAATGTGCCGCGGCCGCCGGCATGCGCGCCGTGCTCGAGTTCCTGATGATCGCCGAGGTGAAGACGCTGGCGCAGGCGGTGGATGTGGTCACCGACGTCGGTCATCCCGCCGGCGGCATCCTCGTCGACGCGTTGCATCTGGCACGATGCGGTGCAACCGCGGCCGACGTCGCGAGGATCGCCCGCGAGCATCTGCCTTATGCACAGCTGTGCGACGGCCCGGCCCGGTTGCCGCGTACCGACTTCAACGACTATCTGGCCGATGCGCTCGACGGACGCAGTGCTGCAGGCGAAGGCGAACTGCCGTTGCACGATCTGCTGGCAGCGCTGCCCGCCGAAGTGCCGCTCAGTCTCGAAGTGCGTTCGAAGCACTATCGCGAGACCTATCCCGACCCGGTCGATCGGGCGCGCGCGGTACTCGCCGCCACGCGCCGCTTCCTCGCATCGACGTAGCTTGTTCGACAGCGGTTGGCTGCCCCGGCACGCGATGCGATGATCGCCGTCCGGTGCTGTAAGGAGCGCGCGAATGCTGACATTGAACGTCAATGGCAACGAACATCTGCTCGACGACGTCGAGCCGTCCACGCCGCTGTTGTGGGTGCTGCGCGACAACCTGAACCTTGTCGGCGCCAAGTACGGTTGCGGCGTCGGCCAGTGCGGTGCGTGCACGGTGTGGATCGACGGCCAGCCGGTGCGCTCTTGCTCGTTCAGCGCCGTCGCGGCCGCCGAGCATGCGGTGACCACCATCGAGGGTCTGTCCGGCCCCGACAAACCCTTGCACGCGTTGCAACAGGCGTGGATCGATCTCGACGTGCCGCAATGCGGCTATTGCCAGGCCGGCCAGATCATGTCGGCCGCCGCGCTGCTAAAGGCAAACCCCGATCCGAGCGACGCCGACATCGATCAGGCGATGGCCGGCAATCTGTGCCGGTGCGGCACCTATCTGCGCATTCGTAAAGCGATTCACGCCGCGGCGAAAACGCAGCGCGGCGAGGGGAACGTGTGATGGCGCAATCCACCCGCTCGTATTTCGGCGATTCGTTTCTCCGCGACTATGCGGCGGCGGCCGATGTGGCGCCGCCTTCGGTATTCACGATCTCGAAGCTCAGTCGCCGTCGCTTCCTGCAGTTGACCGGTATCGCGGGCGGCGGCTTGCTGCTCGGCGTGACCACCGGTTGCAGCGCCGACGCCGCCGCAACTCCGCGCGCAGTCGGCACGTTCAACCCCAATGCTTACGTGAAGATCGCCGACGGACAGATCGTCATTTACGCGCCGAATCCGGAGATCGGCCAGGGCGTGAAGACGAGCCTGCCGATGATCGTTGCGGAGGAGATGGACGCCGCATGGGCAGATGTTCGCGTCGAACAGGCGCGCATCGACGAGAGTGCATACGGCGGACAAGTCGCGGGCGGATCGCGATCGGTGTCGGCGTGTTGGGATGCGCTGCGGCGCGCCGGCGCGGTGGCGCGCGCGATGCTCGTGTCGGCGGCCGCAACCC
>JANLUG010001043.1:0-9251 GCA_031363335.1 Gammaproteobacteria bacterium | reverse complement strand
CGACAGATCCGCAAATGTTCTTCGCGGTAAACGGAGATCGGACGAATCACTGTGCCTAACCCCAACTCGCTCTCGATGACGAGTTGCTCGTTGCCGCCGGGGTCCACATGCTTCGCGATCAATTCGCGCAGCGCGGGACGGTCAATGTCGCCGGCACGCCCGATGTACAGCGCAGCGTGCGACCAGGGACTCTGCGTAACCAGCTTGATGACGTCGCTGGCCCGGCTGCGACCTTCGACCAGAATGACATCACAAACCTTGAGTTCATCGGTGATGCGCTCGAAATCCGACAGCGGAAAGTCGCGCGGCGCGCGCCGTCGGCTAAGCCACCGCAGAATCGGGTCGGCCAACATCCGGGTCAGACTCATCGCGCACCTGGGGAGGATCGATACTGTAGTATTGACCCCGGTTCGGCCGTTCGACGGCGAAAGACACGTTTTGTGACCCAGGCAGAGCATCGACCATGATCGTTGACGCACAAGGCAGGCGTTTCCGCAATTTGCGCGTGAGCATCACCGCAGCGTGCAACTATGCGTGCGAGTACTGCGTTCCGAACGGCAAGCGACTGGTCGCGGCGGAAGACGAGCTCTCTGCAGAGCAGATGATCCGCGCCGTGGAGTTGCTGGTGGCGGCAGCGGGCATCGAAAAGCTGCGTATTACCGGCGGCGAGCCGCTGGTGTCGCCGAAGTTCGACCAGTTTCTTCCCGCTGTGATGCGACAGCCGCTGCGCGACGTATCGATTACCACGAACGGTCAGTTGCTGGAAAAGAAATCACGGCTGATCCTCGAGTCGGGCATAAAACGCCTGAATGTCAGCCTCGACACGCTGAATCCGTTAGCGTTCTCGAAGATCGCCCGCGGCGGCGATCTCGCCACTGTGCTGCGCGGCATCGAGCTGATGCTGGCCGCGCACGTAAAGCTGAAGATCAACATGGTGCCGATGCGCCACGCGAATCTCGATCAGGTCCTGCCGCTGCTGGAATTCTGTCTCGAGCGGGGCATCGAGTTGCGTTTCATAGAATTGATGAACATGGGTCATCTGAAGCGCAGCCCCGACTACGTTCGGCAATTCGTCGGGCAGGCGGAAATGCTCGAAACGATCGGCACGCGATACGCCTTCGCGCGAACCGACGCAGCGTACGATTCAACGTCGGTGCGGTACGAGATTCCAGGGAGCGGTGTGTTCGGAATCATCGCGAACGAATCGGAACCGTTCTGCAGCGCGTGTACCCGATTGCGCCTGTCGTCGAACGGGTTCCTGTATGGCTGCCTATCGAACGCACATCGTCACTATGTCGGCGATCTGCTCGAGTGGCCCGACCATCTTGCGCTGGCGCGCCTGCAGGGGCTGTTGGTCAAGGCGCTGGCAGACAAGCAACCGGTCTCGTTTCAGGGCGAGGTCACAGTGATGAAGTTCATCGGCGGCTGATGCTTAGTCTCCTTCCATACTTGTACTTGCCTATACTTGCGTTGTATCTCCGTGGCGCTAATCAAATGATGCGTTTGTTCATGCTCGCGGTGCTCGCGAGCCTCGCCGTCAGTTGCACGATCGAGCGGATCCAACAGGATTCGGCGCAGGCGTTCGGTGTCGCGCGCGTAACCGATCAACTGTCGATTCAGCGCAGCTCCCGATGGCGTCTCGACGATCCGGGTTATCTGACGGTAGTGGCGGAATACAACCCGGCGGATCCGGCGCAGGTCGCGCTGTTGAACGCCGCATTTGCCGGAGTGAACCGCGTCTATCCGCAGACGGTGCTCGATGCGACACCGGCCAGGGTCGGCGAACCCGTCGGGGTCGGTGACCAACCGGTGGAACTGTTGATGCATGTCGACATTCCGTCCACCGCCGGATCGGGTGCAACCCGGTTCCCCATTGCCTTGGTCGATGTTCGAACCGGCAGCGTGATCGACCGCGCGACGTTGACGCTGCAGCCGAGCTGGTGGGGTTCTTCCGATGATCCCGCTCAAGTGGCGCAGCTGTTCTACGAATACGCCGCGCAGCTGCGACCGAGTCAGTAACTCGTGGCGATGCGTTCGTGACGGATCCGGATTCGCTTTTCGCACAGCTCGAAGCGGATCGCGGCCGGAAGCGACCGCCCGTTTTACGATGGCACCCCGAACGCGTCGGCAACAGCGCGATGCGAATTGCGTCGGACGGCCGCTGGTTCTACCAGGGATCGGAAATTCGCCGGCCTGAAATGGTGAAGCTGTTTTCGACGATCTTGCGGCGCGAAGGGTCACACCACTATCTCGTCACACCCGTAGAGAAGCTATCGATCGACGTGGACGACGCACCGTTCCTTGCAGTCGACATGGAAGCCGAGCACAACGGCATCGAGCAGCGCATCGCGCTGCGGACGAATGTCGAGGACTTTGTCGAAGTCGATGCCGCTCACCCCATCGCGGTGAAGGGCGCCACGACCCAGGTGCGACCCTACGCTACCGTTAGAGATGGGCTCGAAGCGTTGATCGCAAGGCCTGTTTACTATCGGCTCGCCGAGCTGAGCGTCATCGGTCCCGCGGGTAAGTCGGGCGTCTGGAGCAACGGCGTGTTCTTCGCACTGGAAGTCGACTGACCTACATGTTCGGGTAGTTCGGTCCGCCGGTTCCTTCAGGAACGACCCAGTTGATGTTCTGTGCCGGGTCCTTGATATCGCACGTCTTGCAGTGCACGCAGTTCTGCGCGTTGATCTGAAAACGCGGCGAACCGTTCTCCTCGACCACTTCGTAGACACCGGCAGGGCAGTAGCGTTGCGCGGGTTCGTCGTACTCCGGAAGGTTCTTCGCAATGGGTATTGTCGGGTCTTTCAGCACCAGGTGGCACGGCTGGTCTTCTTCGTGGTTCGTGTTCGAAAGAAACACGGATGACAGCTTGTCGAACGAGAGCACGTTGTCGGGTTTTGGATAATCGATCGGTTTGGACTCGGCGGCTTTCATCAGCGTGGCGTAGTCGGGCGTCGGGTCCGGGATCGTGAACGGTGCGTGGCCGCGCATGAACGTTTGATCAATCCACGTGAACGCCGAGCCGAACAACGTTCCAAATTTGTGAATCGCGGGGCCAGCGTTGCGCGCCTCATAGAGCTCGTTGTACAGCCAGGATTTTTTGAACATTTCCGGATACGCAGTCAGCGAGGTCCCACCTGTCGCACCGGACGCGAGCGCGTCGAACACAGCGTCTGCCGCCAGCATTCCGGACTTCATCGCCGTATGGCTGCCTTTGATTTTCAGCATGTTCAGGAAGCCGGCGTCGTCGCCGATCAATAGCCCGCCGGGCACCACGAGTTTCGGCAACGCCGGGAGACCGCCCTTGACGATGGCGCGCGCGCCATAGGAAACGCGCTTGCCGCCTACCAGGTACTTGGCAATCTGCGGGTGATGCTTGAAGCGCTGGAACTCATCGAACGGACTCAGGTGCGGATTGCGATAGCCGAGGTCGACGATCAGACCGACCACCGCTTGAGTGTTCTCGAGATGGTATAGAAAGCCACCCGAGAATCCGCCGGGAAGGTGGTTCAACGGCCACCCCATCGCGTGAATGACTTTCCCCGGTACGTGCTTCTCCGGGTCTAGGTCCCAGAGTTCCTTCAAGCCGATCGCATAGTGTTGCGTCGCGGATTCGTCGGCGAGTTGGAATTTCCTGATCAGTTGTTTGCCGAGGTTGCCGCGGCACCCTTCCGCGAAAATCGTGTACTTGCCGAGCAGTTCGTAGCCCGGCTGATACGTCGGCTTGTGTGAGCCGTCGGCCGCCACACCCATGTCGCCGGTCGCCACGCCGCGCACACTGCCGTCGTCGTTGTAGAGCACTTCCGACCCTGCGAAGCCGGGGAACAGATTTACCCCGAGTGCCTCCGCCTGTTCGGCGAGCCAACGACACAGATTGCCGAGACTCAACGCATAGTTGCCGTGATTGTGCGTTGCATTGGGCACCAGCCAGCTTGGTACTTTGATGCCGTTGGTGTCGTTGACGAGGTAATAGACGTCGTCTTCCGTAACGGGTGTGTTAAGGGGCGCACCGCGCTCCCGCCAGTCGGGGAACAGCTCATTCAATGCGCGCGGCTCGAGTACCGCGCCTGACAGGATGTGTGCACCGATCTCGGAGCCTTTCTCGATGACGCATACGCTGATCTCGTGACCGGCTTTCTGCGAGCGCTGCATCAAACGACACGCGGCTGCCAGCCCTCCCGGACCGCCGCCGACGATGACCACATCGAATTCCATGGATTCGCGTGCCAAAAGACTCTCCTGTGTGTGTGACGAGTGCGCGTGGAGGGATCGGATTATAGAGAACGGGGTGATCGAACTCTATTGAGCGCGGATTCAGCGTCCGCTGGACGCTGTGGAGCGGCGCTTGCCTTGACCTCATCGTCAGGGGCAGGGGAGAATACCGCGCCCTCGGACCCCGGTCCGTATCCGCACAAGCAATCGCCTGCAAACAATCCGCTACGAGTCGAGGATCAGATGAAGGTACTGGTTCCAGTAAAACGCGTCGTTGACGCGAACGTGAAGGTGCGCGTCAAACCGGACAAAACCGGCATCGATCTCGCCAATGTGAAAATGGCCGTGAATCCGTTCTGCGAAATCGCGATAGAAGAAGCGGTTCGTCTGAAGGAAGCAGGCGTAGCAACGGAAATCATCGCAATCTCGGTCGGTGCAGCGAACTGCCAGGAACAGTTGCGTACCTGTCTCGCGCTCGGTGCCGACCGCGCGATTCTGGTGCAGACCGACGCTGAGGTTCAGCCGTTGGGGATCGCGAAGATCATCAAGGCGATCTACGACAAAGAGAAGCCGCAGATAGTTCTTTTCGGAAAGCAGAGCATCGACGGCGACAACAGCCAGACAGGCCAGATGTTCGCGGCACTCGCAGGACTCGCGCAGGGCACGTTCGCATCCAAGGTGAGCGTGGCTGACGGCAAGATGACCGTGACGCGCGAAATCGACGGCGGCCTGCAGACGGTTTCGATGAGTCTGCCTGCGGTTGTCACGACCGATCTGCGTTTGAACGAACCACGCTACGCGTCGCTGCCCAACATCATGAAAGCCAAGAAAAAGCCGATGGATATCGTTACTCCGGCAGATCTCGGCGTCGACGCGGCGCCGACGTTCTCCGTGTTGTCGGTAGAGCCGCCGCCGCCGCGTAAAGCCGGAATCAAGGTCAAGACGGTCGAGGAACTCGTCGACAAATTGCGCAATGAAGCGAAGGTGATCTCATGAGCATTCTCGTCGTCGCGGAACACGACAACACGGCATTGAAGCCGGTGACGTTGAATGTCATTGCTGCCGCGAAAGCACTCGGCGGCGATCTCGACGTGCTCGTTGCCGGCGCCGGATGCAAAGCCGTTGCCGATCAGGCGTCTGCCATCGGGGGCGTCAGAAAGGTGCTGCTCGCCGACAACGCCGCGTATGGCCACCAACTCGCCGAGAACGTCGCGTTGCTCGTTGCCGAACTCGGCGCGAAGTACTCGCATGTTCTGACGGGCCACACCACCGCGGGCAAGAACTTCCTGCCGCGCGTCGCTGCGTTGCTCAATGTCGCGCAGATCTCAGACATCATTGCGATCGATAGCCAGGACACGTTCAAGCGCCCGATCTATGCAGGAAACGGCATCGCAACGATCAAATCCAACGATGCGATCAAGGTACTCTCGGTACGCGGCACAGCCTTCGATCCGGCGGCGGCAACCGGCGGATCGGCATCGATCGACAGCGTAAGCAGCGTTCACGACGCCGGTCTTTCCAGCTTCGTCGGTGAACAGATCGTCAAGAGCGAACGCCCCGAACTGACGGCGGCAAAAGTCGTTATCTCCGGAGGCCGCGGCATGCAGAACGGCGAGAACTTCAAACTGCTCGACGGCATTGCAGACAAGTTGGGTGCGGCGGTTGGTGCATCGCGCGCCGCAGTCGACGCTGGTTTTGTACCGAACGACCTGCAGGTCGGCCAAACCGGCAAGATCGTTGCACCGGACCTATACATCGCGGTGGGCATCTCCGGCGCCATTCAGCACCTGGCGGGCATGAAGGACAGCAAAGTCATCGTCGCTATCAACAAAGACGAAGATGCGCCGATCTTCCAGGTCGCGGACTACGGATTGGTGGCGGACCTGTTCAAGGCCGTGCCGGAGTTCGAGCGTCTGCTCAAATAGTCGTTGGCCGTTCCGAGAACAGAAAAGCCCGGCAGCGCCGGGCTTTTTGCTTTGGAGAGGTCATCGGCGTGGAATGCGCTTTGCCGTGTACCAGGTAACCGGCCGGGCGTGGTTATGCACTTCATCGGCAACGTCGAGAATCAACGCGAACAGCGCCATGCGCAGCAACACGCCGTTATCGGTCTGGCGAAAGATCGCGAGATTCGGATTCTCGTCGAGGTCTGCATCGAGCTCGTTCGCCTGAGAGCGTGAATCGCGCGGCAGCGGATGCATGATCACCGTGTTCGGCTCGCAGTTCTCCGTGTAAACGGTCTGGTTCAACCGGAACAGGCCGCGATAGCGGTCCGCCTCTTCCTGGCTCGGAAAGCGCTCTTCTTGCGTTCGCGTGACATACAGGATGTCGACGTGGTGAATTCCGCTGGCGAGTTCGTTCAGCAGGGTGACCTGGTGACCGCGGGTGCGCAGCGCATCGATCACGTCTTCCGGTGCTTCCAACCCGGGCGGCGAAACCATGTTGAACTGGATCGCATCGAATTTCGCCAGAAGCTTGCACAACGAATGTACCGCGCGTCCGTAGCGCAGATCGCCGACCATAGCGATGCGCAGTTGGTCGATGCCGCGCTGGCGCCCAGCCATTTCCTTTCTGATCGTATAGAGATCGAGCAGTGCCTGGCTGGGGTGCTCGTTCGGACCGTCGCCGGCATTAATGACGGGAACCCGGCTCGCGGCTGCAAATTCCGCCACCGAACCCGATTCCGGATGCCGCATGACGATGATGTCGCTATACCCCGAGAGCACGCGTGCGGTATCGAACAGCGACTCACCTTTTGCGAGCGAGGATGCTTTCACCTCGGTCGTTTCGCGCACATCTCCGCCGAGCAGATTGAAAGCGCAGCCGAACGAAATGCGTGTCCGCGTGCTCGGCTCGAAGAACATGTTGCCGAGGATGGCGCCTTCGAGGACACGGGTGATGCGCTTGCGTTGCGCGTAAGGCTCCATTTCATCCGCGATCGAAAAGACGCGGTTGATCGCCTCGCGATCGAATTGGTCGACCGACAACACGTGACGTCCGACGAAATCCAAGCAGCGCCCCGATCGAAAAATCTGCGGAACGGTAATGAACTAGGCGCGAGTTCTCAAGCCTTATCGTCGGCTGTGGGCATTCAGTGCCACGGATCCAGCGCTGAAACGCGTTGCAGTCGCTCCCACACCGCCAGCACCTGGTCGAAGGCTTCGCGATTCGCCTCTTCGGCGAACCACTGGACGAATCGAACGCGATCGAGGTCCGTCACGTCGTGCGCGCGCAGACGAGCGATCCACTCGGGCGCTTCGTCGGTATGGTGTTGCTTTCGTTGTGCAGCAGAGTTCGTCATCATCCACTTCGCAGGTGCTGGCTCAAGAAACTCCAGCCCGTACTTAGTATGACGAATGCCCAGCGAGTTCCCTCAGCAGGAGCCCGACAAACTCGGCTCCGTTCGTCGCGTCAGGCGCTCAGACTGTCGCGCAGGTGGCGCAACGCGCGTGCGATGTACTTCTCAACCATGCTCGTGGATACGCCGAGTTGCGCGGCGATGTCCGGGTACGACATGTCGCGGCCACGGTGCAGGACGAAGGCCTGCCGACAGTCGGCGGGGAGGTCCTTCAGTGCCGCGCGAACCAGTTCGATCGATTCCTCGGCGGCGACGGAACGCTCCGCCGACGGAAGACCCTCAGTCTGATCCAGCATTTCCTCTCGGTTGACGCGCTGTTCCAGAGCGTGGCGACGGGCGCGATCGACGCCGAGATTCGACGCCATCTGAAAAAGGTAGGCCTTGGGATTCGAAAGCTGCTCCGGGTGTTCGAGCCGGTGCATCCTCAGCCACGCTTCTTGAGCGATTTCGGCCGCATCCTCGCGATCTCGCAGCCGGGACGTGAGGAACTTGAGCAACGGAGTGGATTGCTCCTGAAACAGCTCCAGCAAAAACTCTGGATTGGACTTCAAGCAGGGGGTCGGTGGGTAACGAAAGTGCGGGCGATCATAACAGACCCATCGTCCGAGTGCTGGTCGACGTCGTTCGTGTGATGCACCGCACGTTTGGAAAGCCTGCGTCGGGAAATCCGACGCTGTCATAGGCCCAGGTTGCCCGCGCTGCTATGATTTCGCGGCTTTCGTGCGGGATGCACGAGCTGCCTGGCGCAATTGATATGAGTCAAATCCTCGAATCCGACAACGAGACGCGCCCGAGCCTTTTGCCGTTCGCGTTCGCGCGGCGTTTTGGCGTCGCGATCACCACCACGGACGGTGCCCAGCCCGTTGATGTCGCGTACCGCAAGCCACCCGATCTGACCGTGCTTGCGGAGCTGCGACGATTTGCCGGTGCGCCGATTGCCCTGCGATCGGTATCCGACGAAGAGTTCGAGTCCATTCTCTCGGCCACTTACTCGCGTGACTCGTCGCAGGCGCGTCAGATGGTCGAAGACATGGGCGATGAGCTCGATCTCGCGAGCCTCGCCGATTCAGTACCCGAAACCGAGGACCTGCTCGATCAGGAAGACGACGCGCCGATCATTCGATTGATCAACGCGCTGCTCGCAGAGGCCATTCGCGAGAACGCCTCCGACATTCACATCGAGACCTTCGAGAAGCAGCTCGTCGTGCGCTTTCGCGTCGACGGTGTAATGCGCGAGGTCGTCCAACCGAAGCGAGCGCTGGCGCCGTTGCTCGTCTCGCGGATCAAGGTCATGGCGAAACTCGACATCGCCGAGAAGCGCGTTCCGCAAGACGGTCGGATCTCGTTGCGGATCGGTGGGCGTGAAGTCGACGTTCGTGTATCGACGATGCCGGCAAGCAACGGCGAGCGCGTCGTGCTCCGGCTGCTCGACAAACAGTCCGGGCGCCTGAACCTGAACAATCTCGGCATGTCCGAGAAGACGCTGGTCCGCCTGCGGGAAGTTGTACACAAGCCGCACGGAATCTTCCTGGTCACCGGACCTACGGGCCATGGCAAGACGACAACACTCTATTCGAGCATCGCTGAGCTCGAGAGCGCAACGATCAACATCCTGACGGTCGAAGATCCGATCGAGTACAACGTGCCCGGCATCGGTCAGACGCAGGTGAACAACAAAGCG
>JANLUG010000303.1:0-7051 GCA_031363335.1 Gammaproteobacteria bacterium | reverse complement strand
CTCTGGATCGAAGGAGGCGTGGAGTATACTGGCCCTCCTGTCGTCCCACGGAACCTAAGAACGCTGATGGCCATTGATATCGACGACCGCAACCTGGCGGTGTTCTGCGATTTCGAAAACGTCGCGCTCGGCGTTCGCGATGCCAAGTATGCGAAGTTCAACATCGGTCACGTGCTCGAGCGGCTGTTGCTGAAAGGCAGCATCGTCGTCAAAAAAGCGTACTGCGACTGGGAGCGCTACAAAGAGTTCAAGGCGGCGATGCACGAAGCCGCGTTCGAGCTGATCGAGATCCCGCACGTGCGCCAGTCGGGTAAAAACTCGGCCGACATCCGCATGGTGGTCGACGCGCTCGACCTCTGTTACACGAAGGCGCACGTCGACACGTTCGTGATCATCAGCGGCGATTCCGACTTTTCGCCGCTTGTCAGCAAGCTGCGCGAGAACAACAAGACGGTCATCGGCGTCGGTGTGAAGAACTCATCGTCCGATCTGCTGATCAGCAACTGCGACGAATTCATCTATTACGACGACCTGGTGCGCCAGGAGGAGTCGACCAAGAGTAAACGGCGCCGTCGCACGCCGAAGAAGGCGACCGAACCCGAAGCGGACAAGGCGAGCGCCAGGAAGGACGACGCGCCGCAGAAGGAAGATGCCGCTCAGAAAGACGATGTCGTTCAGAAAGACGATGTCGCTCATAAAGAAGAGGCGCCGCCCATTCAGGAGGCATTCGACCTCGTCATCGAAACGGCCGATGCGCTCAACGCCGAACGCGGCCACGGCGACAAGCTGTGGGGTTCGATGATTAAGCAGGCGTTGCGCCGGCGTCGTCCCGGATTCAACGAGCGCTATTACGGCTTCGCGTCGTTCAGCGATCTGCTCGAAGAGGCACAGAACCGCGGCTTGCTGGAATTGGAAGCCGACGAGCGCTCCGGCGGCTATACCGTTCGGCGCATCACCGAAGTCGATTGAACGTGGCGCGATGTCGAGTTGCGGCGCTGATTGCGACCGTAGTTCTGCTGGCGAGTTGCGGCGACCGCGCCGCGGAACCGACCGCCCCGACACAGCCGGCCAATGTACCCGAGACAGTTGCGGCGTCGACGGATGCAACTCCTGCGTCGACCGCACAGATGCCCACGGCGCCGAAGCTGAAGTTGCCGACGGGGGTCACGCCGCTCGCCTATCAACTCGATCTGACCGTGATTCCCGATCGCGAGACGTTCTCGGGGCGCGTGCGCATCGACATCCGGTTCGATGCCGCGACCGACGGCTTCTGGATGCACGGCCGCGGTCTGGATATCGACAAGGTCTCGCTGCACAGCGGCGATACCGTCGTCGCGGCGACGTATCAGCAGGCGACCCGCGACGGTGTCGTGCGTATCGCGCTGTCGCAACCGATTGCGCCGCAGACCGCGCAACTCGACATCAGCTATCACGGCCGCTTCAGCAATCTGCTCGAAGGCTTGTTCCATGTTCAGGTCGACGGCGCCTGGTATGCATTCACCCAGTTCGAGCCGATCGATGCCCGTGGTGCGTTTCCCGGATTCGACGAACCGCGCTTCAAAACACCGTTCACGCTGAGCATCGTCGCGCCGAAAGCGGCGACGGTGGCCGCCAATACGCCGGTCGCCGAGATCGCTTCGCTGCCGGACGATACAAAACGCGTGCTGTTCATGCCGACACCACCGCTGCCGACATACCTCCTCGCATTCACGGTTGGGCCGCTCGACGTTGCCGACGGCGGCCGATTGCGCGACGACCCCGCGTCACCACCGTTGCGAGGTCTCGCCGCGCGCGGCCACGGACCCGAATTCGCCTTTGCGCTGTCGAATACACCGGGGCTCGTCGCGCTGCTCGAGGATTACTTCGGGCAGCCGTATCCATTCGCGAAGCTCGATCTGGTTGCGGTGCCGACGCAACAGGGTGCGATGGAGAATGCCGGCCTGACTACATACGGCGAATACATGATGCTGTTCGGCGACTCACCGCCGCTGAATCAGCAGCGCACGTTTGCCGATGTCCACGCGCACGAACTCGCGCACCAGTGGTTCGGCGATTCCGTGACGATGCCGTGGTGGGACGATCTCTGGCTGAACGAAGCGTTCGCGACGTTCATGAGCAGCAAGATCGTGCAGCAATGGCGGCCGAGTTATCGCGCAACCGAAGCGCTCGCGCAGTCGGCTTTGGCGACGATGGATGCCGACGGGCTCGCGAGCGCCAGGCGCATCCGCGAGCCGATTGAAGACTTCAACGACATCACCAACGCCTTCGACGGCATTACGTACCAGAAAGGCGCCGGCGTATTGAACATGCTCGAAGGCTTCATCGGCGAAACGCCGTTTCGCGACGGCGTCCGCGCGCATTTGAAGAAGCACGCAGGCGGCTCCGCCGACATGAGCGACCTCGTCGCATCGTTGATGGAGTCGTCGGGCCGCGCCGAACTCGGCGGCATCATGAAGACGTTCACCGAACTAGCCGGCACGCCGCTGATCGATGTGCAACTGCGTTGCGGCCCGCAGCAGCAGCCGACCATCACGCTGACGCAACAGCGCTATCTGCCGGTCGGCTCAAAGGCAGATGCGAGCCAGCAATGGGATGTGCCGGTCTGCATGCGCATCGGGGTGGTCGACGGCGTGCGTGAACAATGCGTCGTGTTGTCCCAGCATGCCGTGGACGTCGCGCTCGACGATGTGGACGGATGCCCGACGTGGTTGATGCCGAACCGGGGCGGCCGCGGCTACTACCGATGGCGGCTCGACGAAACGCGGCTCGATCGTCTGACCTCAGTGATGAGCACCGAACTCGATGCCGGCGAACGCCTGGCGGTGGCAGACAGCATCGTCGCCGGCGTCAAGGCCGGCACGGCAAATCTCAAGGCGTTCTTCGATCGCTTGCCGCAACTGCTGAAAGGCGGCGAGCGGTATCTGCTGATGAGTCCGGTTCCATTGTGGCGTTCGCTGCAACTGAACGTACTGAACGACGCAGACCGGCCTGCCTCGCGCGCACGCATGCGTGCGGTATACGCTCCGATACTCGCGGGGCTCGACAAACACGGTTCTACGAGCGACGAGGAGCGCCTGATCCGGACGTCGTTGATAAGCGTGCTCGCCTTCGACGGCCGTGACCCGACGTTGCGCAAGGATCTGACGAACCAGGCCATCGCGTTCACCGGCTTCGGGACAGACGGACAACTACATCGCGACAGACTCGACGTGAATCTCGTCAACACCGCGCTGCGCGTGGCCGCGCAGGACGCGGACCCGCAATTTACGCTGGACCTTGTGGCTCGTCTGAAGGACACGACCGATTCGGTGATGCGCTTCGCGATCTTGAACGCGGTCGGCGCCGCCAACGATCCTGCGCTGGCGCAACGGCTCGCGCTCGACGATTCGATCCGCGGCGACGACTATCTGAACCTGTTGGGCGCGATGTTCGGGTCCGAGCAGGCCGAGCGTAATTGGTCCTGGCTTGCAACGAACGTCGATGCGCTGCTCGATAAGGCACCGACGTTCGAGCGCGGCGAAGTGATCTACGGCGCCGGCACGTACTGCAGCACGGAGCGCGCCGCCGCAGTGGCGGCGTTGTTCGAACCGCGTTTGAATCGGATCGAAGGCGGCCGCCGCGCGCTCGATCAGGCACTCGAACGGATCAATCTGTGCGTGGCATTGCGCACGACGTACGCGGAACAGGCCCACGCACTGTTCCAGTGAGGTCGATCGATGATGCGGTCTTTTTCGCTCGAGGATGTGTTCTTCGTCGTGCTGTTGATGGCGGCGTCGATCGGATTCCTGTGGATCGTGCGGGATTTTCTCGAGTCGGTGTTCTGGGCAGCGCTGCTTGCGAGCTTGTTCCATTCGATACACCGCCGTCTGATGGCGCGCTTGAACGATCGTGCATCGTTGAGTGCGATGCTCGTGCTGCTGATGATCCTGCTGATCGTGATCCTGCCGCTGTTCTTCGTCGGGCTTGCGGTCACGCGGGAAACGTTGTCGCTGTATCAGCGCGTGACGAGCGGCGAAATCGATCTCAATGCCCCCATGCAGTGGTCGGCGAAAGCGATGCCGATCGTCAACGATCTGCTGTCGCGGGTCGGAATCGATCCCGGCAACGTCAGTGAGTGGTTGTCGAGCGCTGCGGTTACCGCAAGCCGCTTCCTGGCGGGGCGTGCGCTCAGCATCGGTCAGAACACATTGAGCATTGCGGTGCAGTTCTTTCTGATGATGTATCTGGTGTTCTTCTTCGTGCGCGACGGTGCAGCACTGTTGGAGCGCCTCGTACGCGTGATACCGCTAGGCGATCAGCGCGAGCGGCGGCTGTTCCGCAAGTTCGCGGAGGTATCGCGCGCGACGCTGAAGGGCACTGTGGTGGTTGCGATCATTCAAGGCGCGCTGGGCGGCTTGTCGTTGGCGTTGGTCGGCATCGACGGCGCGGTGTTCTGGGGTGTCATGATGACGATCCTGTCGATTCTGCCGGCGGTCGGCACGTCGTTGATCTGGCTTCCCGCCGCCGGCTGGTTGTTCGCCACCGGATCCGTATCGAAGGCCGTGGCGCTGATCGCGATGGGCGTATTGATCGGCTTCGTCGACAACTTCCTGCGGCCGGTTCTGGTCGGTCGCGATACGAAGATGCCGGATTACCTGATCCTGCTGTCGACGCTCGGCGGTATCACGGCGTTCGGTCTATCCGGCTTCGTGATCGGTCCGATCATCGCGGCGCTGTGCGTCGCGGGGTGGGATATGTTCGCCGCCGACTTCGGCGAGACGGACGCCGCGCCTTAGCGTGAATGCGCCGATCGTCGCACCGGCTGTCGCACCGACCATCGCAATCATGGGCTTCAGCGATCCCGTGAGTTCGCTGACGCATCTCGGGGCCGCGGGCGTGTTCGCGGTACTCGGCGCGCTGTTGATTGCGCGGGGCCGCGGCAATGCGCTTCGTGTCATCGCGTTCGTTGTGTACGTGGTGGGTATTGTGTTTGCACTGGCGATGAGCGGCGTCTTTCATCTGCTCGATCCGGCAAGCGCTGCGCGCGCCGTATTGCGACGGCTCGACCATGCCGGAATCTTCTTCCTCATCGCCGCGACGTACACGCCGATTCACGTGATCCAGTTTCGCGGCGTCATGCGTTGGGGCGTACTGGGATTCGTCTGGAGCTGCGCGATCGTCGGCATCGTGTTCAAGGCGGTGTTCTTCGATCGTATCCCGGAGTGGGTCGGCCTGATGCTCTATCTCGGGCTCGGCTGGGTCGGCATCGTGTCGCTGATCGCGCTGCTGCGCCGATACGGCTGGCCGCCCCTCGGGCTGCTCGTTTGGGGTGCGCTTGCCTACACCGTCGGTGCGGCGCTCGAGTTCTTGCGATGGCCGGTTCTGATACCCGGCGTGATTGGGCCGCATGAACTGTTTCATCTGTTCGTGCTGGGCGGCGTAACCTGCCACTTCGTCTACATATGGCGCCTGGCGCCGGTTGAGGGTCCATGAACGATATGCAGTGGCTGGAGGAAAAGTCGGGCGACGCGTTTGTCCAGCGCGAGTTCATGCTGATGCGCGGCGAACGCCGGGTGCCGGGCGTGTTGTGGACGCCCCAACGAGCGTCTCCGGGGAAACCATTGGTTCTGTTCGGACATGGCGCATCGGGCGATCGTCACCAGACACCGATCCCGTATGTCGCGCGCAAACTGGTCGCGGAGTCGGGATTCTCCGCGCTTGCGATCGACGGTCCTGTGCACGGCCGCCGCAAGGTCGGCGACGGCGCGCGCGGCGCATTTGCGGTGGAGTGGCAACGCGACGGATGCGTCGCGGTGCTCGGACTGATGGGCATCGTCGGACCTACCGCGACGTATCGCCAACAGATCTGCGCTGCCGCGGAGTCGATCGTATGTCCGGTGCTGTTCCTGATGCAGCTGCACGACGAATTGTTCACGCGCGAGCAGTATCTCGACTTGTTCGATCGGATGCGGTCGGACGACAAACGGATTCATGCGAACCCGGGTCTGCATCCGGAGGTTCCGGTCGAGGAGCTGGACTATTCGGCGGAGTTTCTTGCGCGCTATCTGGCCGGCGAAGGCAAGACGAAGCGCAAGATCGGGTTTAGCGTTTCGCAGTAGAGCTGCGTTCGGCGCTACGCGGCGGATGCGCCGCATCGTCGACGGTTACAGTCGATGTGAGGTCTCGCGATTCCGCCAGCGATGCCTCGAACGCCGCCAGTGCGGCCGTCAGCAACTCCACGGGTGTTGCATTCTGCGCCTTGCCGAGCGCGGCGCGATTGCGGCGCAGCATCGCCGTTAGATTCTTGCCGAGCGTGCGTTCCGCGGCTTTCCAGTCGGTCATCCACTTTTCCGTGCTCGGCACCGCGCGAAACCGGCGTTGCCGTTGCGCGCTCTTCAGACGGCGCCATACCGACGTGTACTTCGGCAGCGCTGTGTCGGCCCACTCGACCACGGCTTCGCTGCCGCGACCGCACGATCGACGTCGGCGGCGCTACAGCTCGGCACTTTGGCGATCGTTTCGCCGGTCGCCGGGTTCAACACTTCCATCGTGGCGCCGTCGGCCGCGCCCACCCACTCGCCGCCGACGAGGTTCTCGTACCGCTCCACCGACACGCTCATGTTGGTACCTCCCCGTCGGGTGACCTCGAAGACGAGCCTAATGCCCACCGACGCGGTGGACAAGTCGGAAGCGGCTGCGAGCCCAGCCTTACTCCACCGCGTCCATACGGCCCCCCGCCGTTCGGCCGGGACGGACGTTGCACGCATCGCGCCGGTGGGCGAGAGTGCGCCGGTCAGGGTCGCCATGGGAAGGGGGAGGCATGGCACGCACGCCGCTCGCACGAGGGCTCGCCGAAACCGTCTCGGTCGTCGCCGAGGCCGCCAAGCGCAAGGTCGAGGTCGAGCAGGTGCGCGAGGAGCGCCTGATCACCCGTCGGCGGCTGCTCCGCGACGCCGGCGCGCTCGGCATCGCCGCCGCCGGCGTGTCGACGCTCGGTCGCTTCGCAGCGCCGGCCCGGGGGGCCACCGCACCACGGATCGTCGTGGTCGGCGCCGGGCTTGCTGGGCTCTCG
>JANLUG010000967.1:0-4488 GCA_031363335.1 Gammaproteobacteria bacterium | reverse complement strand
CAAACATCGGTTGCGGCCGGAACTGCTCGCCGAACGTCATGGCGAACTCACGAACGAGCTGAACGCGCTCAGCGTCAGCGACCAGGATCTCGATGCCGTACGGCAGACGATGGTCGATGCGGAACGGACGTTCCGGAGCGCCGGAACGGAACTGTCGACCAAACGCCGCAAGGCCGCGAAGAAATTCGCGCGCGAAGTCAGCACGCACATCGACAGCCTCGGCATCACCGGCGGCAGCCTCGAGCTGGTGTTCACCGATGCCGAACACGAAGGCGGCCTCGATTCCGTCGAATATCACATCGTGACGAATCCGAAGTACCCGGCCGCGCCGCTCGCGCGCATCGCATCGGGAGGCGAACGCTCGCGCGTCAGCCTCGCGATTCAGGTCGTGGCAGCGGAGAAATCAAAATTGCCCGCGTTGATTCTCGACGAAGCCGACGTCGGTATCGGCGGCACCACGGCAGACGTCGTCGGACGATTGTTACGCCGGCTCGCGGCGCGCACACAGGTGCTGTGCGTCACGCATGCACCGCAAGTGGCAGCGCGCGGCGAACACCATCTATTGATCAGCAAGTCGAATGAATACGACACCGTCGTCGAACCGTTAGACAGCGCCGGTCGCGTTGCCGAACTCGCGCGCATGCTCGGCGGCCAGGACATTACGAAGAAAACCATCGAGTACGCCGAAGAGCTGATCAGCGCCGGTGCGTTGTAGCCGTGTGCCGCTTGCCGCTAATATCGGCGCCCCAACGATTCCCGGAGCGCGCGTGCGAACGTTCGCGATAGCGATTCTCTTACTGATGCCTGCATTGCTGAGCAGCGGCTGCCACTTCAGTTTTCCGAAGGTGGCGAACGTGCCGGTGCAGCAGGGCAACGTCATCACGCAGGAAATGGTCGATCGACTGAAACCCGGCATGACGCGGCGGCAGGTCGCATTCGTGATGGGCGAACCGGTGGTGCGCGACCCCTTCAATCCAGACCGTTGGGACTACGTCTACTCAGTGCAGGTCGGCAGCGTCGTGTACCAGCAGCTGCGCATGTCGCTGTTCTTCGATAACGAAACGCTCGCAAAATTCACCGGCGACATGGCACCGACGACGGCAGCGCAGAACAAAGAAGCCGATACGGTGGCCGACCCTCTATTGGAAGGCCCGCGCGAAGACCAGATCACTCCGCCTGCCGGTTAGCCCGCAACCGTCGCGCCGTCATCGGATCGACCGTGAGCGGTCGATAGATCTCCACCCGGTCCCCTTCGTTCAGCCGTTGGCTCCGATCCGCTATCACACTACCAAACACGCCGATCGACGCGTGATCGATATCGACATCGACGAAGCCCGGCAGCGCGCGCACGCGATTCAACGCATCCGCAATTGTCGCTGCCGCAGGTAGATCCAGCTCGATCAGATGCTGCGCACCAGGCAGCGCGTAGACGACTTCGACATGCAGCAGCTTGTTCACGCGGAACCGGCGCCGTACACCGCCCGCGCCCGAGTGCAGAACGCATCGACCATCGTACCGGCCGCGTGCGCAAAGATGATTCCGAGCGTCTTCTGAATCAGCGAGCCGGACATCTCGAAATCGAGTTCGAGTTCCACTTTGCTGCCGAGTGCGGCGAGCCCGGTGAATCGCCACATGCCGGCGAGACGTTTGAACGGACCTTGCACGAGCTGCAGTTCAATTGAGTCGGGATACGTCAGCACGTTGCGCGTGGTGAACGTCTCGCTGATGCGCCCTTTCATGATCGTCAGTTCCGCGACGACCTCGCGATCACCGTTGCTGACGATCTGCGCGGCGCTGCACCACGGCAGGAAGTCCGGATAGCGCTCGATATCACCAACGAGGTCGAACACTTGAGCCGCCGAATACGGCAACAGCGCCGAGCGCCGCACCTGGGGCATACCAACAACCTTTTCGAGCCAGGGGTGGAGTGCGTGAGACGCGGCATTGTCGACAAATTGGGTAACCCCCTCAAGCACCCTCTATAATCGCGCGCATGGCCAAATCGAAACCCAAATCGCCGGGATCCATCGCGCAGAATCGTCGCGCGCGGTTCGACTACGAGCTGGGCGACCGTTTCGAAGCGGGCATCGCGCTTGTAGGCTGGGAGCTGAAGAGCATCCGCAGCGGCAAAGCACAACTCGTGGACAGCTTCGTGATGGTCCACGAAGGCGAGGCGTTCCTGCACGGCGCCACAATAACGCCGTTGGTCAGCGCCTCGACGCACGTCATCGCCGACCCGAAGCGCATCCGCAAGCTGCTGCTGCACAAGAAGGAGATCGCGCGCCTGTTCGCCGACACCAGTCAGCAGGGCTACACCTGTGTCGCAACGTCGCTGTACTGGAAGGGCAACAAGGTGAAGTGCGAAGTGGCCCTCGCGAAGGGCAAGAAGCAGCATGACAAGCGCGCCAGTGAACGCGACCGCGATTGGAAGCGCCAACAGGGTCGCGTTTTGAAGAGTTCCGCGTGATCCGTCAGCTCAGACTACCGAGCGTTGGCCAGAATGCTCAGCACCGCCACGGTGTTCACCTTCGCACCGATCGGAATTGCCGCCAGGTCGACGAAGAAATCCGGATTGTGGTTCGAATAGGGGAATGGCTTGCCGGCAGCACGCGCCTTTGCGAACAAATCCGCCGGCGCGACACCCACCAACAAGAACGCATAGGGCGTTCCCAAGGGCTTGAACGCTTCCTGGAAATCCTCCGAGCCCATCACCGCCGGAAATTGATCAATGACCTTGCCCGAGCCCATCAGTGCCTCGAGTGATGGGTTGATGCGTGCGACAAGCGCCTTGTCATTGATCAGCGGACCGGAGTTTCCCTTCATTAACCGCGTCGGCATTCTGTCGGCGCCGATCCCCGCTGCGGCCGCGACGCCCGCGTTGATGGTGTCGATGCGTTGCAACATCTGCTCACGCACCTCCGACGTAAACCAGCGCAGGTTGAGTTTGAGCAACGCGGTCTCGGGAATCACATTGTTGTCGCGTCCGGCGACCACCGAGCCCACCGACAACACCGCCGATGCCTGCGGATCGAGCGTGCGGCTGACGATGGTCTGATACGCAAGAATCGCCTGCGCCGCCATCACCACCGGATCGATGGTCATCTGCGGTGTTGAGCCGTGCCCGCCGACGCCATAAAACGTCACGTCGAGTTGGTCGACGCCCGCCATTCGCACGCCGGGCGAACTCGCAACGACGCCTACCGGACCCGGCGCCGTATGCGTACCGAACGCATAGTCCGGCTTCGGGAAGTCGCGTTGCCACAACCCGTCCTCCACCATCGCTTGCGCCCCAAGGCCGACTTCCTCGGCAGGCTGCGCGTAGACCACGAGCGTTCCGGACCATTGCGACTTCAGCGTCACCATCGTCTTCGCGAGGCCGAGCAACCACGTCACATGGGCGTCGTGACCACACGCGTGCATCACGTCGATTTCGCTTCCGTCCGCGAGGCGTTGCTTCGCCGTAGCGGCGTAGGGCAACCCAGTTGCTTCGCGTACCGAGTTCGCGTCCATATCGGCACGAAACCAGACGGTGGGGCCGATGCCGTTACGGAGTAAGCCGACGACGCCGGTCTTGCCGATCTTCTCGGTTACGGTGAAGCCCAACGCCCTCAGATTCTTGGCGACGATGGCCGCCGTGCGCGTCTCGGTGAAGGCGATTTCCGGGTGCTGATGCAGGTCTTCGAAGATCGCGGTCAGCCGCGCAGTATCCGAATCGACCGCGGCGTTGACGCTGTCGAGCAATGCCGCCGCGAGCGGCGCCTGCAACGCGGATGATGCGTCTTGCGCAACGGCATTCGACGCCATCGAAAGCGAGGCGATCACGGCAAGCGCCGCCAGAACCGGGAAGCTGTGTATCGGTCGTTTCATATCGTCCACTTGGGATGAGTTCTCGGCCGCAGCATTCTCACCGACTTGGTTGTGGCCTGCCAGGCACGTTAAGGCGCGCCGATTGCGCCCGAAGCGACAACAAGGTCGCGTCTTGAAACATTCCGCCTAGACCCCATGCTGCGGGGTGGTACACTCGCGACCCGATTTAGAGAACTGGGGGCGACTTGGCTTCGACGGCGGTGACAACGCCAAAGGTGCATGCCGAGAGGGTAGTAACTCTCGTAAAACAATTACTGCAGCTATTTATAGTTGCCAACGACGAAAACTACGCACTAGCGGCTTAAGCCCGCTAACGCTGACGATTGCTGCCTGTGGCATGAAATCAGCGGCACGTTTCACAGGATCGCGCACAACGCCTCGCCCGGGGCCGCGTCGTTAAAACCAATCGGGATCGCTTCGGACACCCTGCTCGCCGGGTCGACCTGAAGCTAAATCAGTAGACGAAACTAAGCATGTAGATCCGATGGTCGAGTGCCGGCGGACGCGGGTTCAACTCCCGCCGCCTCCACCAACAACTAGTTCTTCGAAGTTCACAGGGGTCCATGAGACCCCTTTGTTTTGCTCGTCGGAAAGCATTTTCATTGATGAATCAACTTGAGG
>JANLUG010000963.1:0-6249 GCA_031363335.1 Gammaproteobacteria bacterium | reverse complement strand
CTCCGGCACGGTCGAAAGAAAGTTCGCAATGCGCTGTGCCGCCGCATCCGTATGTTCCAGGGTAGTACCCTCCGGCGCATCGATGACCACCTGAAACTCGTTCTTGTTGTCGTAAGGCAGCAGCTTCATCGGTACTACCCTCAGAAACGGAAGCACCAGCGCGAATACGAACGCCAGTCCAAGCGCGCCGAGGAACAGCCACGAGCGCCGGCGACTTTGCAGTAACGGAAGTAGCAGCCGGTGGTAAAGGTTCGGATCGTCCGCCGCCGCTGCGGTATGTGGTCGCGGGCGCAGCAGGTTCTTGCAAAGCCATGGGGTGACCAGAAAGGCGACGAACGTGCTGATCACCACGGCAACCGGCACGTTGAACGCCATCGGCGACATGTACGGTCCCATCATGCCGGTGATGAACTGCATCGGCGCAAATGCGATGACGATGGCAACGGTGGACATCATGAGCGGCATCCGGATTTCCATGATCGCCCGCGTGATTTCGTCGTTGGTCGGCCGCGCCGTCACGAGATGACGCTCGATGTTGTCGACCCCCGTGATCGGATCGTCGACCAACAGTCCGAGCGCGAGTATCAGCGCGAACAATGTGACCCGATTGATCGTGTAACCGGCGGCATAGTCGAGCAGCAGCGTGAACCCGTAGCAGATCGGCACCGCCAGAGCGACCACCAGCGCGGCACGCCAGCCGAGGAACAGACTGATCAGCACGACCACCGTCAGCACGGCGACGGCGAGACTTTCGATCAGGTCGCTGATCTTCTGGTCGGCGGTATCGCCGTAGTTGCGCGTGATCTCGATGTGCGTGCCGGCGGGAAACAGTTCGGTCGCCGACGCGTTGAGGCGGTCGAGCGCGTTGCGTGCGACCACCACCGCGTTTGCGCCCTTCTTCTTTGCGACGGCGATGTCGACCGATGCAAATCCGCCGGGCACCTTCGCGCCATGCGCCGGTCCGAAGGCAATCCAGTTGTACGCGGTGGGTTCGGCAGGTCCGTCGTACACCTTGGCCACGTCGCGGATGCGTACCGAAACGCCGTCGACCACGTTGACGGTCGTGTTCTCCAGCGTCGCCGCATCGCGGATGCGGGCGTCGGTCTCGATGAGAAGTTGCTGGTCCCCGCGCTGCAGTTGCCCGCCCGGCAACCGCACGTTAGAAACGCTCAACGCGAACAGCACATCGCTGATCGCGGTGTTGCGCGCAGCCATCGCGGTGGGATCGATCTCGACTCTGAGTTCGCGCGGCCGGCCGCCGATCACTTCGATCCGGTTGGTATCGGGCACGCTCTGCAGATCGAGGGCGATCTCTTCGGCGAGTCGCCGCAGATCGTAGTCATCGACGTTGCTGCGATCGCTCCACAGTGTGGCGACGACGATCGGTACGTCGTCGATTTCGATCGGTTTGACGACCCACGACGTCACCGATGCGGGCACGACGTCCTGGTTAGACATGATCTTGTTGTAGAGCTTTACCAGCGAATCTTCGCGGTCTTCGCCGACGTAGAAACGCACCGTGACCATCGTCCGACCGTCGTCGGAAGTCGAATAGACGTGTTCGACGCCGTCGATCTGCGCGAGCAGTTTCTCAAGCGGCGTTGTGATCAGACGTTCGACCTGTTGCGCGTCCAGCGTCGGTGCTTCGATCAGCACATCCGCCACCGGCACGACGATCTGCGGTTCCTCTTCGCGAGGCGTCTTGATCAACGCGAACACGCCGGCCGCCAGCGCGACACACATCAGCACCGCCGGCAACTTGCCGTTCAACGCGGTTTGGATCAGCCGTTCCAGCATCGAGACTAGTCACCCGCCCGATGTGCGGCGCGTTGTTCTGACGGTTCAGCCCAGGTTTGCCAGCCACTCGTCGTCGGAGCCCTCAGGAATCCCTTCGAACAGGATCGTCGATAGGTAGCGTTCACCGGTATCCGGAAGCATCACCAACATGACGCTGCCCTTCGGCGCTCGATTCGCGACGTCGAGAGCGCCGGCGAGCGTCGCACCTGCGGAGATGCCGACGAAGATCCCTTCTTTGCGCGCCAGATGCAGCGCCGTATCGCGCGCAACGAGATCCTCGACCGAGACGAATTCGTCGCCTATTTTCTTGTTCAACACGCCCGGAATGAAGTCCGGCGTCCAGCCCTGAATCTTGTGCGGCTTCCATTCCTTGCCGCTCAGCAGTTGTGCCGCTGCGGGTTCGACGACGACGACCTTCACTTCAGGCCGCGCCACTTTCAGCATTTCGCCTACGCCCGTGAGCGTGCCGCCTGTGCCCCAACCGGTCACCCAGTAATCGAGCCGCTTGCCGGCGAAGTCGCGCAGAATCTCCGGACCGGTGGTGTTTCTGTGATACGCGGGATTGGCCGGATTTTCGAACTGACGCGCCAGGAACCAGCCATGCTTCTTTGCCAACTCTTCGGCGCGCCGCACCATGCCGCTGCCGCGCTCGGCCGCCGGCGTCAGGATGACTTTCGCACCGAACGCGCGCATCAGACGGCGCCGCTCGACGGAGAACGTTTCGGCCATCGTCGCGACGAATGGATGCCCGTACACGGCGCACACCATCGCAAGCGCGATGCCGGTGTTTCCGGAGGTCGCCTCGACAACCGTTTGCCCCGGCTTCAGAGCGCCGGAGTCGCGAGCGTCCTTGATGATCGCGTATGCGAGACGGTCTTTCACGGACGCCATCGGGTTGAAAGACTCGACCTTCACATAGAGCGTTACGTGCTCGGGACCGGTGCGGTGTAAGCGCACGACCGGCGTATTGCCGATGGTGTCGAGAATGCTGTCGTAAATCATGCTGACCTCCGCATATGCGTTATTTGTTCCACGTCGTCGCTTCGTCGAGCCCCATGCGCAGTTGTACCGCCCACGTGCGCGCGACCTGCTGCACTTCCGACCAGTTAGTCACCGAACTCGAGCGTTCGACAGGCCCGTTATTCTGCGCGGCCCGCCGGTCGATGACCCGCACGAGCACGGCGTTGCTTTCCGAATCGCGAATCTCGATTACGAGCGTCGCCTGTCCGACCGACGAAAGATAGATGTTGCCTCGACCGACGGCGTCGGGAGGAACGTACGATACGACATCCACCAGTCCTCCCCAGATCGTCAACACGTCTGGACCGGGTTGTTCGACGATCTGGAACTTCTGCGACTGCGCGAGCTCCGCTTTGAAGGCATCACTGACAACTGAACGAAGGCGCTCCTTCTGTTCGTCGGTCAGCGGGAATTGCGAGGTGGTGGACGACGCCGAACGCGGCACCTTCTTGACCGGCCGGTATTCGATGCCGGCGCCGATCAGCATGATCTTGGTATAGCCGGCGAGCGTGAAGTCAGGGCGCATCCAGGCGCCCTTCACCTTGGTGTTCTTCACCTTCGCCAATCCGTCGTAGGTCAGATCGGAGCCGAGATCCGGCACGCCCTTGCTGCCCGTGGCGCAGCCGCCGACGACCAACAGCGAACACATCGCAAACGCGTACGCGACCATCCGCATCACACCGTCCTCCCAGCCCCTTCTTTATATCCGGATTCTAGCGCGACCGCAGTTGTTTGGTCCGGGGTTTGACGTTTGTCTATGATGGTCCGGTCGAATCGAGAACGTGCGATACAAACGATGATCGGAAAACTGTTTCGCCTGATGGTTGCAATGTCGGTGCTGTGGCCCGCTGTCGGGTACGGCGCCGACGCGGATACGCAGGAGGCGCCGGTAACGCCCGACGCGGCTGCCGCATCCACACAGCCCGCCGTCTCCGTCAGCGAAGCACAGCGAAAGAATGTGCTGCTCGCAAATATCCCGTTTGGTAAAGACGAAGGCGACGGATTCTGGCCACTGTTTCGCGATTACCGACGCGATGTCGGCAAGCTGCAGGATCAACGCGCAAAAGTCGTGGCGGAATACGCGGAAACGTTCCGCACGATGACCGGCGATCAGGCGAAGTCGATGGTCGAGAGTCTCCTTGCGGCCGACGAAGGCATCGTCAAAGCGAGACGCGACTATCTGAAGAAATTCCGCAAGTTCCTTCCTGAAACGAAGGTCGCGCGGGTCTTCCTGATCGACGACAGAATCGATGTCGCGATGGCGGCGCAGTTGTTCACGCGAGTACCGCTCGTCGGCGAGCCGGCGGCGCAATCGCAGTAGGCGCTAATCGCCGATCGACGAACTGCCGAGGATGTTGCCGATCCGCAGGAAATACGCGCGATGGCCGCCTTGCGCGAAACCGTAGCCGATGTACAGCGGTCCGAGCGGCGAGTTGAAACCCATATAGGCACTCGCGTTGACGAGTCCGTCGGACAGGATGTCGTCGGCATCAGGAACGGTGTTGCCGTACTCCAACGTCATGCCGACATACGGCGGCAGCCAACCGGTCGCGAACAGCTTGTATCGATAGCCGAGCAGCGCCATGCCGAAGTTCTGTCCGCTTAATTCGTCGGGCTCGAAACCGGAGAGGCGAAAGATGCCGCCGGCGCGATACAGATTCTGCACCGGCGCTTCGCCGTCGTTCGTCACTCCTAGACGCGCGCCGAGCAGAAACGTATGCAATCCCCAGGTCTTTGCGGTGAACACCGAACCTTCGAATTGCTCGAAGTCGCTGTCGGCGCCGAGCGCCGTGCGCGACCACAGATACTCGTATCCCGCGTAGGTACCGCGCGACGGGAAGTATCTGTTGTCGATGCGATCCCAGGTGCCGTTGACGAACCACTCACCGCCATCGAACGGTCCTTCCGACGTGTTCGGATCGCCGACCCGGACGTGCGTGCTGCCGGCGTAACGCCGCACACCGGCAAACAGCGCCGCGTGCCGCCAGAACTCACGACCGGCCGCGAACGACACGCCGTACTGCTCGATGTCGATCTGCCCGAGCTTGTCACCCTGATCGTTGAACTCGGTCAGGCTGCGCCGCTCGGCGAATGCCTTCGGTACGACGATCCATTTGAGACCGTCGTCGACCGGCTTGTAGAGTTCGGCGAGAAATCCCTGATTCTGTCCGAGTTGCACCATGCCGCGGAATTCGCTGCCGAGGTCGTCGACGTTCGTCTTCAGAAATGCAAGACGCAGATCGATCGTCGACGAATCGCTGACGCCGGTGAAGTCGACCCCGGTCTCTACGAACGACGTGCCGCGTTCATCCTGTTTGACCGTCACCAACAAGCCGTACTTGCCGTCGTCTTTGACGATCTCGTACGTCGCGCGATCGAGGAATCCGAGTGCGTAGATCTGCTGGATGTCCTTCTCGAGACTCGCTTCGTCGAGCGGTTGCCCGATTTCGACGTGCAGTCGATCGTAGATCACCGCGTCGGAGAATCGCGAATGGTTGTTCAACGTCACGAACTGGATGGTCGCAGGACCGCTGACGCAGCCCGCCATCTGCGCTCGATATTTTGCATAGTCCTCCTCGGAAACCCCCAACGGCGCGAGCCTGTCGCGCAGCGCGCTGGCCGCTTCGTATCCGAGCGGGATCGACTGATCGATCTTGCCGAAGTCGACGGAGGTGATCTCGCTGCCGAGATTCGGAACGATCAGCACGTCCTTCGGCGTCAGCAGCGACTCCTGCCGCTCGGTGTTGTTCACCACCATGATGCCGCTCAGCTGACTCGTGATGGATACGAAGTCGGTCAGCTCTGATCGCGTGTAAAGCGGCGTGCCGACATCCACGGCGATCAGTATGTCCGCGCCCATACCCTGCACGACGTTGACGGGCAGGTTGTTGACGATGCCGCCGTCCACCAGCAGATGCCCCTGAAAATCGATCGGTGAGAACAGCCCAGGAATCGACATGCTGGCGCGCATCGCGGTAGCGAGGTCGCCTTGGGAAATGATGACCGGCTTGCCGGTGACGATGTCTGCCGCGATCGCGCGAAACGGAATCGGCAACTCGTCGAAGTTCTTCGACTGGACGCGTTCGCTCGTGGCCGTTTGCAGGAAGAACTGGATCTTCTGTCCGCTGATCGCGCCGCGCGGCAGCAACGAGGATTTCGGACCGACGCCGAACTTGGGTCCGAACAACGCGAGATCGTCGTCGCGTTTGCGCCGATACGGGCGCTCCGCGCGAACGGTGTTGTCGGCAAAGATATCGGACCAGTTCAACTCCCGGATCACTCCCTCGAGCTGGTCCGACGTCATGCCGGTTGCATACAACCCTCCGACGATCGAACCCATGCTGGTGCCGGCTACGTAGTCGATCGGAATGCGCAGCTCCTCCAGTACGCGAATGACGCCGACGTGTGCGATGCCGCGCGCGCCGCCGCCGC
>JANLUG010000951.1:0-11338 GCA_031363335.1 Gammaproteobacteria bacterium | reverse complement strand
GTCGACATGAGGATCGTCGCAAGCGCGCCCGGGAAGATCGTCGTCACCGGTGAGTACGCGGTGCTCGTGGGCGCACCGGCACTCGCCGTTGCAATCGACCGCCGCGTGCGTTGCTCGATTCGCGATGCCAGCGCGCCCGGCTGGACGTTCACGACGCACGGCTTCGCGCCCGACGTCACTCATCAACTCAGCGCTCTGCTCGACGGGCATTTACTGCCGCGGACCGATCCCGCGCACCTGTGCCAGCACGCCGTGCGGCATATGCGGCTCGTTGGCACCCGCGTCGATGCGCTTGGCGAGAACCTGCGCGTCGACATTGACTCAGGTGCCGGCTTTGACGGCGGCCGCAAGCTCGGCATCGGTACGAGTGCCGCCGTTTGCTCTGCGCTATGCGGCACATTGCTCAATGGATGCGCCAGCACACTCGATACATTCCCGGTCGCGCTCGCCGCGCACCGCGCCGCGCAAGGCGGCAGCGGCAGCGGCATCGATGTCGCCGCCGCATGCGCCGGCGGACTCATTCGATACGAAATCCTCGATGCGCCGCGAATAACGCGCGTGGGGTTCCCCACCGGCATGTCGTTCGCGGCAATCTGGACCGGTACGAGCGCCGACACGCGCGAACATCTCGTGCACTTCGATACGTGGCGCAACGGCGCGATCCCGCGCGTCCTCGCCGCATTGATCGACGCCGCGGGCCGCGTGGCAGACGCCGTGCCGGACACGCGAGAATTCATGCGACAATTGCGCGCTTACGCCGCGGCGCTGCGCGCATTCGACGATACGGCGCGGCTCGGTATCTACAGCGACGCGCACCGGCAGTTGAGCGATCTCGGGAACGACGCCGGTGTCGTTTACAAACCTTGCGGTGCCGGCGGCGGCGATCTCGGCATGGCATTCGGCAATGATGCGCACGCCGTCGAGTCGTTCGAACACGCGGCACGCGCGGCCGGATTCAAACGTTTGCCCGTGGAGTTGGACGAGCATGGCATCACCGTCGGCATCGAAGGATAGCGGGTCCAGGATCCCGAACTTCTTCAAGATGACGATTCGCGAGCGGATCGAAGCGCTGCGCGAACGCGATCTGCTATCCGACGACGACATCGCGATGCTCGTCGCGGGAGACCATACGCTGCGCATCCAGACCGCGGACAAGATGATCGAGAACGTCGTCGGCGTGCTCGGATTGCCGCTCGGGCTCGCACTGAATTTTCTGATCAACGGCCGCGACTATGTGGTGCCGTTGTGCGTCGAAGAACCATCGATCGTGGCGGGGCTGTCTGCAGCCGCGCGTACAGCACGCCTCTCCGGCGGATTCAAGGCGAGCGCTACCGATCCCATCCTGATCGGCCAGGTACAACTCGTCGACATGGGTGATCCGTTGGCGGCCATCGAAGCGTTGAAGGCGCACCGCGAAGAAATCGTCAGCCTGGCGAACAGTCTTCACCCGAAAATGGTCGCACGCGGCGGCGGCGCCCGCGACATCGAGCTGTTTCACTACCTCGCCCCCGAAGACGGCCGTCAGATGGTCGTGCTGCATCTGCTCGTCGATACGCGCGACGCCATGGGCGCGAACCTGGTCAATACGATGTGCGAGGGTGTCGCGTCGTTGGTCGAATCGATCACCGGCGGCAAGGTGTTCCTGCGCATCCTGTCGAATCTCACCGACCGCGCGCTGGCGCGGGCGCAGATGATCGTTCCGGTGAACAACCTCGAAGGCAAAGGCTACAGCGGCGCGCAGGTGCGCGACGGCATCATCCTCGCGAACGATCTCGCTACGGTCGATCCGTACCGCGCCACCACGCACAACACAGGCAGCATGAACGGCGTCGACGCCGTTGCGCGGGCAACCGGCAACGACTGGCGCGCCATCGAAGCCGCCGCGCACGCATACGCCGCGCGCAACGGCCGATACGCGTCGCTTACGCGCTGGTACAAGAACGAGCGCGGCGACCTCGTCGGCGAGGTCGAAATGCCGATGAAGGTCGGCACCGTCGGCGGCTCGCTCGAAACGAATCCGACGGTGCGCATCAACCACCGCCTGCTCGGTTCGCCCGATGCGCGCGAACTCGCATCGATCATGGCGACGGTGGGACTCGCGCAGAACTTCGCCGCGTTGCGCGCGCTGTCGACCGACGGCATCCAGCAGGGTCACATGACGTTGCACGCGCGCAGCGTCGCCACCACCGCCGGCGTGCCGGAGCATCTTTTCGAAAGCGTTGTCGAAGCGCTGATCGAGTCGGGTGAAATCAAAGTGTGGAAAGCGAAAGAGCTGGTGCGCACGCTGAACGTGCATCGCACTGCGTCGCCGGAGGGCGAACCGCGCAGCTTCGCAAACGGCAAGGTCATCCTGCTCGGCGAGCACGCGGTGGTTTATGGGCGACATGCCATCGCCGCACCGATTCCGCTGGCCGTTGAGGTCCGCGTGCTCGACGCAACCGATGGTGTACGGCTGCTGATCCCCCGCTGGGGTGTAGAACAGCGAATCAAAGCCATCGAGGAGCACCAGCAGGGCGTCGCCGGAATACTCGCCGTCTTGCTGCGGGACCTCGCGCTCAACGAGCGCTCCATGGACATCGAAGTGTTCCCGCACATTCCGCGCGCGATGGGGCTGGGGGGCTCCGCCGCGTTGGCGGTCGCCATCGTGCGTGCGTTGGATATACGTTTCGCGCTGAGCCTGAGCGCCGAGCGCATCAACGCCCTCGCGTTCGAATGCGAAAAAGCCGCGCACGGAACGCCGTCGGGCGTCGACAACACGGTGGCCACCTACGGGCAGATGCTGCTGTACTGCAATGCATCGCGGCCGCGATTCTCGCCGCTGGCGACCAAGGTGCCGCTGCCGATCGTCATCGGCATCTCGGGCAAGGAAAGCCTGACTGCCAACAATGTCGCTCAGGTGCGTACCGCGTGGGAGCGCCAGCCGGCGCGCTACGAGGCGATCTTCGATCAGATCGACCGGTTGGCGCTGGCCGGGGTCGATGCGCTGAAGGTCGGCGATCTGGCGGAACTCGGCGAGCTGATGAACCTGAATCACGGTTTGCTCAACGCGCTGCAACTGTCCACTCCCGAACTCGAGGAAATGATCCACGTCGCGCGCCGCGCCGGCGCGAGCGGGGCGAAGCTGACGGGCGGCGGCGGCGGCGGCTCGATGATCGCGCTGTGTCCGAACGCGGCCGAAGCCGTGGCGGCGGCGATCGAAGCGGCCGGCTACCAGACGCTGACGTTCACCGTAGACCCGAGGGGTGCCGTGTGAACGCTCAACAGACGCGCAACCTCGTCGTCTCGTCGGACGAGGAGCGGTTGATCCTGGTCGATTCGAACGACCGCGAGACCGGCACCTCGTCCAAATCCGAATGCCACGACGGCGCCGGCATCCTGCATCGGGCGTTCTCGCTGTTCGTTTTCAATCGCGACGGCGCGCTGCTGATCCACCAGCGGCATCCGTCGAAACGGCTCTGGCCCGACTATTGGTCGAACAGCTGCTGCAGCCATCCACGCGCGGGTGAAGCCATCGAGGTCGCGATCCATCGTCGCCTCGAACAAGAGCTCGGCTTGAACGCCGACCTTCAGTACATCTACAAATTCGAATATACGGCGCCGTTCGGCGACGCCGGAACGGAACACGAGCTGTGCTGGGTATACGCCGGCACAACGCCGGCCGAGCCGCTGATCAACACGACAGAGGTCGCGAACTGGCGCTGGATTGCCCCGGATGCGCTCGACCTCGAACTGTCCGATACGCCTGCGCGCTTCACGCCGTGGTTCAAACTCGAGTGGCAGGCGCTGCGCAATACACACCGGATCCGCCTCGAGAAAATCCTCGCGTCGTGATTTGCAGCAGCGTCATTGCTGCGCTTTTTCCGAGGTTCAACGCGCTGCCAGCCCACTGATCGCGTAGACTAGGCCGCCTTGAACGGCCCGCCTCGGGCTCCTGTGAGAGGAACTGCACAATGACCCTGCCGGGCACCCGCCCAACGGTCGGGATCAGCGGATTCGCCGCCTATCTGCCCTGCTATCGGGTCAATCTCGAAGACTGGTGCGGCTGGACCGGCGACAGCTGGGCCAAAGTATCGAACGTCATCGGTCACAGCTTCCGGATGCGCGCACCGGACGAAAACGCCTACACGATGGCCGCCACGGCGGCGCTGCGTCTGATCCGGGCCTACGACATCGACCCGCGACAGGTCGGCTACTTTGCGCTCGGCACCGAATCGAGCACCGACAATTCGATCGGCGCGGTGATCGTCAAAGGTATGGTGAACGATGCGTTGCGCTCGCTAGGCGCACCGCCGCTCGGCCGCCATTGCGAAGTGCCCGAATTCAAGCACGCCTGCCTCGGCGGCGTGTACGCGATGAAGTCGGCAGCGCGCTACGTCGCGCTCGACGGGGCCGACAAACTCGCCATCGTGGTGTGCGCCGACATCGCCGAATACGCGCGCGGTTCGTCCGGCGAAGCAACCCAAGGCGCCGGCGCCGTGGCGATGCTGATCGAGGCGCAACCGAAGCTGCTCGCATTCGACCTGGCGCGATCCGGCAGCGCGTCGGACTATCGCGGCCCCGACTTTCGCAAGCCGTTCGCCCGATACGTCGGCCAGACACCGTCGCTGCACGGTCAGATCCGCGACTTCCCGATCTTCAACGGCAAGTACTCGACGAGCTGCTATCTCGACGAAACCCTGCTCGCGATGACGGACCTGTTCAGTAAGGACGACGCCGCGGAATTCGCGTCGACCGACCGTTGGAATTCTACGGCCGCTGCGTTCCTACACAGACCTTATCGGCGCATGGCGGAGACCGGTCTGGCAGCCAGTTATCTGCTCGCGCTCGCGCGTGACGGCAGCACGGACTGCGCGGAACTCGCGCGCCTCGCGTGCGCAGCGGGCGTCGATCCAAAAACGCTCATGACGGAATTGCGCGAATGGCCGCAGCTGTATGACGCCATCCTCGACACAGCCGTCGAACCGTACCCGGCCACGCTCGAAACGTTGCGCGCGCTGCGCGCGGACCGGCACTACCAGGCGCAGGTGCTCGACAAGATGCGGTTCGGCGATGCCGCCATGCTGGAGTGCGGCAATCTGTACACCGCCTCGATGCCAAGCTGGCTTGCCGCTGGCCTAGAAGAAGCGGCCGCGGCCAACGTTCAGTTCGCCGGCGCATCGATCCTGGCTTTCGGTTACGGCAGCGGCGACGCCGCCGAAGTGGTGCCGATGCGGATCGTTGACGGTTGGCAGACCGCGGCCGCGCGTATCGGGTTCAGCGTGGCGCTCGAAGGCGCCATCGACCTTGATCGGGCGCGTTACGAGCAACTGCACGACAGCCTCGAAATCGATCGCGCCGCTGCGCCCCGAAGCGCGACATTCGTGATCGATCGCGTCGGCTGCGCGGAAGCGAACGGCGCGTTGGACGATCGCGGCATCGAGTACTACCGCTTCGTTCCCTGAGCTGCTGCGCTCATTGCAACCGCAGATGCGACGTATCTGGCGGCGCAGGTTTCGCTTCATCATCCGAATCGACGAGTAAAGTCCCCGCGGGGAACAGCTCGAACCGGATCGTGTCGAGCTCGAACGGTGGATCTACCGGTGGCGCGTGAGGCGCCAGGTCGACGCCGACATCGGCCACGCCCAAAGCCGGCGCCGGCAGCGTCGCCGGCGGGGCCGGTGGCGGAACTCCGAGATCCGTGCCGAGTGCTGCGATGGTCAGCCTCGACACATCCGGGGCAACCGCCACGACCGTGTTCGGCACGCCCAATACCACGCCGGGCGCCGCGAGCGTCAGACCGGAAATGTCTATCGTCGGCGCCGGCGCATCGGGATGCGGATCGACCATCAGCGAACCCGCGGGTGCGAGACCGAAACCGCCGCTGTCAGCGGGCGGTGCAACAGGCGTCGGCACGGTTTCACTGTCCACTTCCTCGGCGACCGGCATGACGCGCAACCGCGCACCGGCGCGCTTGAACGCGATCTGAAAGCGCGCGGCGGTATCGGTGTCGGCGTCTTTGCGGATCGTCACCGCCTTGCCGGTGAACATCGCGTCGAGTCGCTCGCCTTCCACTTTCAACGCGGCACCCAGGCGCTGCTTGACCACGGCCTTGTGCTGCCCTTCGAGGACTTCACCGCGAAACACCAATCGATACCGTTCCGACATGCCTGACGATCCGAATCCGTTGCCCGAATTTAACCATAGCGGCGCCGGCTCAACGCGCGTTATCGGCGCCCCTTCGTTGACGTTGCGCGTTCGCACACAGTACGTTCGGGCGAATGAGCCGGCCGCGCGTTGCGTGATCGGTAACGACCGGTCAATACTTCGCTGGGATCGCGACCATCTAAAGGGAGACGAGCAACATGGGAACACGCGCGAGAGTCGTTGTGCTGCCGCAAAAACATGCGCCGCTGCGCATCGAAGAGATCAACCTGCCCGACCCGGGTCCGACGCAGGTGATCGTGCGCCAGTTCGCTTCCGGCATCTGCCATTCGCAGCTCCACCAGATGCACCGGCCGCGCGAGACGCCGGTGATTCTCGGCCATGAAGCAACCGGTGTGGTGGAGAAAGCCGGCACGCAGGTACGCCACGTGCACGAGGGCGACATCGTGCTGGTGACATGGGTCCCGCGCGATGCCGCGCGAGCGAAAGCGTTGCCGGTGCGCGCGACACTCGACGTCTCCGACGGCGTCGCGCAATCGGAAAACGTGTTCACCTGGGCCGACTTCACGCTGTGCGACGAGCAATACGTGGTCAAGGCCGACCCGCGCATTCCGCGCGACGTGACGTCGATCATCGGCTGCGCTGTGATGACCGGCGCCGGTGCGGTGATCAACACCGCCGGCGTGAAGCGCGGCCAGAGTGTGGCGATCTTTGGTGTCGGCGGCGTCGGACTCTCGGCCGTCGTCGGCGCGCGCATGGCCGGTGCCAATCCGATCATTGCGGTGGACCTCGACGAGACGAAGCTCGAGTTCGCTCATCGGTTCGGCGCAACGCATATGATCAACGCCAGCAAAGTCGATCCGATCGAAGCGATTCACAAGCTGACGCCTCGCAATCACGAATTCACGATCATGAAAACGCCGGTGTCGGGCGTCGACTATGCGTTCGACTGCATAGGTATCAAGAAGACGATGGAGCAGATCGTGCCGGCCTGCCGCGGCGGTCATTTCGGCGTGCACGCGGGCGGTACCGCGGTATTGGTCGGCGTGCCGGGAACCGCGGTTGAACTGAACGCGATGGACATGCTGATCAACGAGAAGCGCTTTATCGGCAGCATCGGCGGATCGTGCGCGCCCGATCGGGATTTCCCGAAGTTCCTCGACTGGCATCAGAACGGCGATCTCGATCTCGATGCGATGGTCACGCAACGGTATCGCCTCGAAGACATCAACGAAGCCACCGATGCGCTCGCGGCCGGCAAGATCAGCGGCCGCGCGATCCTCGAGTTCGAGCACTAGCTCCAAACCGCGGAGGCGCACCATGGCAGATCTGTTGGCGCTGTCGAGTCGCATCATCGACGAGGGCGTCGCGCACGGCCCTGTCAACCGCATCACGCATGAGCTCTCCGAAATCGCGCCCGGCGTCGCCATGGTCGAAGCGTTCTCGCACTCTGTGCTGTTCGCAACCGATGATGGACTCGTCGTGTTCGACACCAGCGGCGCGCAAGCCGGCAAACTCGTCGTCGACGCGATCCGCGGTTGGTCGAAAGCGCGCTTCAACACGCTCGTCTACACGCACGGCCACATCGATCACGTCGGCGGCTGCGGCGCTTTTCTCGCGGATGCCGCGGCAACCGGCGCGCCGCGACCGATCGTTGCCGGACACGAAAACGTGCCGCGCCGTTTCGATCGTTACAACCTGACGAACGGCTACAACCTGGTCATCAACGCGCGGCAGTTCCGCGGGCTGTCCGGACGCGGCTATGGCATCGGCGGCGAGTCCGGCCGCTTCCTTCCGCCGGACAGCGCCAGACCGAACGTGACATACAGCGATCGACTCGCGCTCAGCGTCGGCGGGCTCGAATTCGATCTGCGCCACGCGAAGGGCGAAACCGACGATCACACCTGGGCGTGGATCCCGCAGCACAAAGCAATCTGCGCCGGCGATTTTTTCATCTGGAATTTCCCGAACGCCGGCAATCCGCAGAAAGTGCAGCGCTATCCGGTGGAGTGGGCCGCCGCGATGCGCACGATGGCCGCTGCCGGCGCCGAACTGTTCCTGCCCGCGCACGGATTGCCGATCGCTGGTAGCGCCCGGATCAAACGCGTCTTGCTCGAAGTCGCCGAAACGCTCGAGAAGCTGATCAGCGAGACGCTTGCGATGATGAACGCAGGCTCCCCGCTGAACGAGATCATTCACACCGTGAAGGTCGCGCCCGAAATGTTGCTGCGTCCGTACCTGCGTCCGCTGTACGACGAGCCGGAATTCGTCGTGCGCAATTTGTGGCGCATGTATGGCGGTTGGTACGACGGCAATCCGGCGAATCTGAAGCCCGCGCCCGACAAGGCGCTCGCCGTCGAAGTGGCTGCGTTGGCCGGCGGCGCGGAGAAGCTTGCGAAGCGCGCGCAACAGCTCGCAGCCGACGGCGACCTGCGGCTTGCGTGCCACCTGATCGAACTCGCCGTGCGCGCCGAACCGAGGCCGGCGATCTACACAATCCGTGCCGAGGTTTATCAGCAGCGGCGCGACAGCGAGACGTCGTTGATGGCGAAAGGCATCTTCGGCTATACCGTCGGCGAATCGCTCGCCGGAGCCGGCATCCCGGATCCGCACGCGAAGCAGTAACCCATCCGATAAACAGGTAGCTCATGCTCACTTCGAACTTCGTCAGAAACGGCGACATCCTCACGGCATACCACGACGAAGGACACGGCGATCCGTTGCTGCTGCTGCACGGCTTCACCGGCTCGAAGCTGGATTTTCACGATCAGCTGCCGTGGTTCACGGAACGCTATCGCGTGCTCGCGCCGGACCAGCGCGGCCACGGCGAATCGTCGAACCTCGGTCGCGCCGACGCTTATTCGTTCGACATGCTCGTGGAGGATCTCGCCGGTTATCTCGACGCGATCGACATCCAACGCTGTCATTTGCTCGGCCACTCCATGGGCGGAATGGTCGCGATGCGCTTTGCATTGCGCTATCCGGAACGTCTCGAGTCGCTGATCCTCATGGACACCGCCGCGGAACCGCTGACGATCTTCCCGCAGGCGCTGCGCGAACAGTTGGCCAGGGAAGTGCGCGCAAACGGCTGCGCGAGCCGCGTGAAGATGGAGCGCGAGATGCCGATCGGCGATGCGCAAAAGCGCGGTGTCGACTACATCGGTACCGACGAGCATTGGCGCCGCATCGAATTGAAGCTGTCACAGATGGACCCCGAAGCTTGGGTCGCGCTTGCCGACGACATGGCGAAGCAGACATCGCTGTTGCCCGCACTCGGCGCACTCGCAATTCCAACGACCATCATCGTCGGCGAACACGATGTCCCCTTCGTGGAGCCGTCAGCTCGTATGGCGAAAGCGATCCCGGATGCCCAGCTCGTGACCATTCCGCTCGCTGCACACAGTCCGCAGTACGAAAACGCCGACGTGTGGCGGCGCGCGATCGACGCTCACCTCGCCCGCGTCTAGAGACACGAATGCCGCGAACTGAGGGGCAGACGCTGTAGAATCCGCCGACGCCTTCATAGGATCTCGAAATGATCGCCAAATTGCCTGGTCGAGTCAGCGTCGAAGAAAACGTGGTGTACGGAACCGGCGGCGGTCGCAATCTCCACTGCGACGTCTTCACGCCACCCGATGCTCGCACCGACCGCACCGCGTTGCTGCTGATCCATGGCGGCGGCTGGCAGAACGGCAATCGGGGTCAGCTGCGCGGCTACGGCATTCAACTCGCGCGTTACGGCTATCTGTGCGTGTGTCCCGAATACCGTTTGTCCGGTGAATCCGTTTGGCCCGCGCAGATCCACGACGTGAAGGCGGCGCTGCGCTGGCTGCGCACGAATGTCGCGTCGCTCGGTGTCGACGCCGAGAAGATCACCGTTTCAGGCAACTCGGCCGGCGCGCATCTCGCGCTGATGCTCGCAGCCACACCGAATGTGCCGGTATTCGACGGCAAAGGCGGCAGCGCCGGAACGCCGTCGAGTTGCGCCGCGGTCATTGCGATCTATCCGCCGACGGCGCTGCGGATCGGCGCCATCGGCGACGCCGTCGCGAATCTGTTCGGTGGAAAGGCGAGCCGCGAGGCGCAGGATGCCGCGAGTCCGATCACGTACGTGCACCGACACTTCCCGCCGACGCTGCTGATCCACGGCAATGCCGACGACATCGTTCCGGTGGAGGCGAGTTTTTCGATGTATCGCAGCCTCGCCGAGGTCGGTGCTCCGGTGGAACTGCACGTCTACGACGGCGCGCCGCATGCGTTCGACGTATTACCCGAATTCGGCCACCAGTTGACCGACATCATGGCGTTGTTCCTCGATCGCAAAGTCACCCATCCGCGCGCGGTCGAACTGCCGGGCGCGTAGCCTGCGCATCTCGTCAAGGATTTGGAGCGCGCCATTCCCAGCGATTCAGCCGACGCAACACCTTCTCCGCGTTCGGTCGCGTTCACCGAAGGGTCTGTTGCGCAGCACATGATCCGGCTGTCGGCGTACATGATCATGGGTTTTCTCACCATGACCATCGCGCAGCTCATCGAGGCGATCTATCTCGGCATCGTCGGCACAGCGGAGTTAGCCGCCGTCGCGTTTACGTTTCCGTTGGTGATGTCGCTCAACGCGGCCGTGCGCGGCATCGGCATCGGTGCATCGTCGGTAATTGCGCGCATCATCGGCGCCGGTGATCGCGCCCGCGGCGCGGTACTGACGACCCACTGCCTGATCCTCGTCGCTGCGTTCGCGGCGCTGTGTGTCGCGATCGGCGTGCCGTGCGCGCGCGCGTTCTTCGAACTATTGGGCGCGCAGGGTCGCGTCCTGGAACTCGCGGACGACTACATCGGCGTGTGGCTGGTCGGCTTCATCTTCTTCGCAACGTCGATGGTCGGCACCAACCTGCTGCGCTCAGCCGGCAATGCGGCGATGCCGGGCATCGTGATGACGGTCGGTTCACTGCTGCAGGTGTTGATCGCGCCGTTCCTGATCTTCGGCTGGATCGGACTCCCGGCCATGGGCATCGAAGGTGCCGCATGGTCGTTCGTGATCGCCCGTCTCATGAGCTTTGCGCTGTGCATGTACTGGATCGCGGTGAAGGAACGTATGCTCGTCGCGCGGCTGCATGGCTGGTTCGACTCCGCGCGACAGATCCTTCACGTCGGCTTGCCGGCGACGGCGTCGAATCTGGTGGCGCCGCTGTCGACCGGC
>JANLUG010000936.1:0-10922 GCA_031363335.1 Gammaproteobacteria bacterium | reverse complement strand
CGACATCAACGCCGCGTGGCGTTACGACGTTTCGTACCAATACGCGGAAGTCGACAACAACATACGCAACAAGAACTACACCAACACCGCAAACATCGCCAACGCGCTCGACGTGGTGAATGACCCGACGCTCGGTATCGTCTGCCAATCGGTCGTCGACGGTAGCGATCCGTCATGCGTGCCGTGGAATATCTTTCAGACCGGCGGCGTCACCGCGGCCGCAACGAAATACATCGGCGCGTCTTACTACGAGACCAGCTCCACCGACCAGACGATCACGACCGGTTACGTACAAGGCGACCTCGGCGAATACGGCATCAAGTCGCCATGGGCCGAAGCGGGCATCGACATCGTCATCGGTGCGGAGCGGCGTCAGGAGAATCTCGACTACAACCCCGACGACGCTTCACAGAGGGGCGATATCGGCGGACTCGCCGCGGCGCTCGTTCCCGTCAGCGGCGGATATACGGTGAAAGAAGCCTTCACCGAGGCGAGCATCCCGGTCATTCAGGGCATGCGGTTCATACAGGATTTGACGTTGGACCTGGGTTATCGCTATTCCGACTACACCACGGACATCGAAACCGACACGTACAAGTACGCCGGAACATGGACGATCGACAACCAGCTGAAACTTCGCGCCAGCTACCAGCGCGCGGTGAGAGCTCCCAATATCGTCGAGACGTTCGGTCCGACCACCGGCAACCTGTTCGCGATGGGCAACGATCCGTGCAACAAGGCCGCTCCGGGCGACGCGACCAGCGTCAACGGTTACACCTTCGCCCAGTGCGCGCGCACCGGTGTGACTCAGGCGGTATGGGATGCGGGCGGTCCGGGGAACTCTCCCGCGGATCAATACAACACGATCATCGGAGGCAACCTCAACCTCGATCCCGAGTCGTCCGATACGTATTCGTACGGCTTCATCGTGAATCCGAACTTCCTCGAAAACGTCACGCTGACCGTCGACTACTACGACATCAAGGTCGAGAAAGCGATCACCTCGGTGAACGGCGAGACTACGTTGACGGCATGCATCAACGGCAACGACGCGGCCTGCGCGGGTGTTCACCGTAACGCTGCCGCCAGCGATTCGCTGTGGCTCGGCAACGCGTCGCCCACGAACGGCGTCGACGCGCTCTTCATCAACAGCGGCTTCTTCCAGGTGAAGGGGATCGACACGCAGCTCCACTCGACCTGGGATCTGGGCAATCGGTGGGGCAGCATCGACGTCAACAACAACCTCGCTTACGTGAGTTCCTGGAAGCAACAGGAATTGCCGGGCACCGCGGTGGAGAGCTGCGACGGTCGCTATGGCGAATCGTGCGAGACGCCGCTGCCGAAATATCGCAATCAGTTTTCCACGACGTGGACAACACCGTGGAACGTGATTCTGAATCTGTCGTGGCGCTACGCCAAGGGAGTCAAGTTCGTCAAGAACGCGGATGATCCGGTCAACATCGACTCCGTCAGCTACTTCGACCTCGCCGCGATCTGGAACGTCACCGACTACGCAACGCTGCGCGCCGGAGTGAACAACCTGCTCGACACGTCTCCGCCGATCACGGACAACGGCATCACTGCACGCAACAACGGCAACACGTACCCGGGTGGGTATGACGCATTGGGCCAATACTGGTTCATGGCGGCTACCTTCCATATGTGAGGATCGCCGGAAACGGTTGTCCGCTCGTTCAGCAAAGGCCGGCTCTCGCCGGCCTTTTTCATGCATCATTCAGTCGTGAGTTCAGGTTCGACAGCCACAGTGAATTGCGGTACAGCATGAACGGCCACGCGCTGCTGCAGCGAGCGGCCGACCTCATTCAGGCAGGCAACGTCGGCGACGGCGCAGCCGTGTGCCGGCAACTGCTCGCGACCCAGCCAGGACATCCTGACGCGCTGCACCTGCTCGCAATGGCAATCCGTTCGAGCGACCCGCAAGAGGCCGAGCGGTTGTTCCGGGAGAGTCTGGCGCGCGCGCCGCAACAGCCGAGCGTGCTCGTCAATCTCGCGAACTTCCTGCGCACCTCGAACCGGGCAGACGAAGCCGAGAGCTTGCTGCGCACGACCACCGAAATGGCCCCCGATTTCGTTCCGGGCTGGTACAACCTGGGCATCCTGCTGCGTCTCGCGGGGCGGCTGGAAGAAGCGGAACACTGCGCGAGCAGGACGAACGCGCTGTCGCCGGGATACGCAGCGGGTTGGGAGCTACGCGCTGCCCTCGAGCAACAGCGCGGCGACCTGGCCGCCGCAATCGCCGCGTGCCGAAACGGGCTGCGCCACGCACCGGCCGCCGCGCGGTTGCACTACTCGCTCGGCCAGCTGTTGCGGGAGGATTGTCGCTTCGCCGAGGCAGCGCAGGCGTACGAAGCGGCGCTGGCATCCGGATACGAGACGCCGGAACTCTATAGGAACCGCGGTGAGGCCCATCTGGAGGCCGGCGCCAGCGAGCACGCTCTCACCGTGCTGGACGCCGGCGTCACGCGCTATCCGGACAACGCGTTGCTGCATCGGTTGCGCGCGGGATTGCACTGGGAGGTCGGCGCGCAGGGAGATCCGCTGGCGCGCCTGTGGCAGGCGGCCCGCGGCAACCCTAACGACGCGACGATGTGGCAAACGCTGGTGGCACTACTTAAACGAATCGAGCGCATCGGCGAGGCGGACGCGGCATTGGATGAAGCCCACGCGTCCGGCTGCCCGCTGACGCCGGACCTCGTGGTGATGGAAGCGCTACGGTGCGCGCGCACCGGTGACGTTGCGAAGGCGACGCGACTGTTCGAAGGCCTCTTTGCGGAGGGAGCCGCACACACCGGTATCCGGCTTGCGTTCATCGAACATCTGCTGTCGATCGGCGACCCGGCGCGCGCGGACCAGGTGTGTGCGGAGGTCCTCGCCGAAGACCCCTATGAGCAGCTCGCGTGGGCATACCGCGGCACGGCGTGGCAACTGCTGGGCGACACGCGCAGCGGTTGGCTGCTCGACTACGAGCGCATGGTGATACCGATTGCGGTCGAGCCGCCGGCCGGCCACGCGAGCCGCGCCGCCTTCTTCAGCGATGTGTCGAATCTGCTCGAGACGCTCCACCACACGCGCGCGCGGCCGATCGAGCAAACGGTGCGCGGCGGCACGCAAACCAGCGGCTATCTGTTCCGACTGAAGCAACCGCTCCTGCTACTACTCGAACAACAGATCCGCGCGGCCGTGCGTTCGGCGCTGACGACGGCGCCAAACGATGCGAGCCATCCGTTCTGGGGACGTAGGCCGAGTCACGTCGCCGGCGACGAGTTCCGATTCGCGGGTTGTTGGTCAGTGCGTCTGACAAACCAGGGGTTTCACACCAACCACATTCATCGGTCGGGTTGGATCAGCTCGGCCTTGTATGTCGCCTTGCCGGGCGAGATGCGAGGCGCCGAGGACCAGGCGGGGCATATCCAATTCGGCGTGCCGCCGATTGAGACCGGCCTGGCACTACCACCGCAGCGCACGGTCGAACCGCGAATCGGTGAATTGTTGTTGTTCCCTTCCTATATGTGGCACGGCACGGTGCCATTCACAGCAACCCGGCCGCGCGTTACCGTCGCGTTCGATCTCGTTCCCAACGGCTGAACAATGGCGTCGTCCCTACAGGCTCTGCTCGATACCGGTGTGCAGTTGCTGCAAAGCCAGCGCCTTTCGGAAGCGCAGAAGGTCGCTGCGACGTTGCTCGAGCAATACGCGGGGCACCCACTCGCGCAACTCTTCGCCGCCGACACCGCAGATGCACTGGGCGACCCGGCGGGCGCGCTTCGTCACATCGAGGCGGTGCCCGCGGGCTCATCGCGTCACGCGCAGGTCGCGCTGCGTAAAGCGCAACTGCTGTTCGGTTTGCGGCGTCGCGCGGAAGCGCGCGCGGCAGCGCTGGCCGCGGCAAGTCGTCTCGATCCGGATCCCGCGCAGTACCGCGCGCTCGCGCAAGTATTGAGCGACTGCCAGGATCCCGAAAATGCGCGCATCTGGTTGCTCAAGGCGCTCGAACGCTTTCCGGAAAACCTGCAGCTACTCGCCGATGTCGCGCGTGCGGAGTTCCACGTCAATCGCGTCGACGATGCCGAGGAACACCTTGCAACTCTGCTGCGGATCGATCCGTTTCACGCGGGCGCGCTGCATCTGCGATCCACCCTTCGCACCCAGACCACCGAGCGAAACCACATCGCCGATCTCGAACAGCGGCTGCAGCGCGAACCGAGTCGGCTCAGCCTGGTGGTTGGCGCCTCCTTCGCACTCGCGAAGGAATACGAAGATCTGCAGCAGTACGACAGTTCGTTCGCCGCACTGAACCGCGGTGCCAAGGCCTATCGCGGCACGCTGCGCTACGATTCCGCGGGCGAGCTGGCGGCCCACTCGGCGATACGGGAGAAGTTCACCGCGCAGACACTGCCGTCACTCGGAACGGGGTATGCCGACGACGGACCGATATTCATCGTCGGTATGCCCAGAACCGGTACGACGCTCGTTGAGCGCATCCTGACGAGCCACAGCGACGTGGCTGCAGTCGGCGAACTCACCGACTTTCCCTTGCTGATGGGCGAGATGGTTCAGGAGCGACTTGCCAACGGCGCTCCAGGCGAAGTCGACATCGATGCATCGCTGCGGCTCGATTTTCACGAACTCGGCCGGCGCTATGTCGAGTCCGCGCGACAGCTTGCCGACGGCTCCAGGTACTTCGTCGACAAGCTGCCGTATAACTTTCTGTACTGCGGCTACATTCTTGCGGCATTGCCTCGCGCGAAGATCATCCACCTGCGCCGCGACCCGCTCGATACCTGCTACGCGGTGTACAAGACGTTGTTCTTCAATGCGTATTCGTATTCATACGATCTACGCGAGTTGGCGGATTACTACGTCGGCTATCGCACGCACATGGACCATTGGCACCGCGTGCTGCCGGATCGAATCCTCGACGTCACGTACGAAGAGTTCGTACGCGAACCGGAGTCGCAGGCGCGCCGCGTGCTCGAATGGTGCGGCTTGCCCTGGCAACCCTCGGTGCTTGCGTTCCACGCACAAGAACGACCCGCGATGACCGCGAGCGCGATGCAGGTACGCAAACCGATTTACACACATTCGATCGGCGCGTGGCGGCGCAGCGAGTCCGCCCTTGCGCAGGTGAGCGAACGTCTCCAACGCGCCGGTTTGATCACGCCGGCGCGAGATGCCGCCGACCACTAACTGGTGGAGCTATACCAGAGGCTTCGCGCAGTCATCATCGCGCTGGTCAGTTCACGTTCGGCAGCGCTCAGCAGCGGATTCCAGATGTCGAGGATCATGATCACCCTCGTCTCGTCGGCGTCGTTCCACGCCTCGTGCTCGATCGTATCGTCGAATACCCACGCCTCGCCCATGCGCCACTGACGCGTCTCGTTACCGACGCGGAACCCGGCGGGTCCCGGCAGCACAAGCGGTAGATGCACCAACAGGCGTGCGTTGGTCGATCCGCTGTGGGCGGGAATGCGCGTACGCGGCGCGAGCGCCGAAAACACCACGGTCGGCGCGAATCCCGGCTGGTCCGCGAGCGGCAGGGTCTCGATCAGTTCCGCAGTCCGCGGACACCGCGCAATCGCCGCTTCTTGCCGGACGCCGTCGCGCCACAACCACAATGAACTCCACAGCCGCGAGTGGTTCAGTTCGGCCCATTGATTCACCGGCGTGCCGGGCGGATACGCGATATAAGGCGCAAATCCGGGCATGCCTTCTTCGAGCAGCGTCATCAATTCGGCGCGAATGATGGCGGTGGCATCCTCTAGTTGAGGCAGCCACGGGAACTGGTTTCGATCGAAGAACGGAATCGCCGGCAGCCGTGGCACGTGCAGTTGCACCGGACGCGCCTCGTAAACGCGTTTTGTCCCCGCGTAGATGTCGAGGCATTCGTCGAAGCGGGTCAGCGACTCGGTGGCGTGGTTCGAACGCACCGGATCGAGCGCCTCGCGCAGATGCGCCGCGAGTGCTTGTGCATCTTCGGCTACTACTTCACGGGCGTGATGGATCGCCGTTTCGAGCGGCGCCGGCACACCCGACGTCGGGGCAATCTTCAGCGCATCCCGATAGACGTTTGCCGCGAGGCGCGGTTTTCCGCTGCGCTCCAGCACGGCGCCTTTCGACAACAGCGCGAGAAAGAAATACGGATCGATTGCGAGCGTCTCGTCGAGCATTCGCAGTGATTCCGGCAGCCGCCCCAACATCCTTAGCGCGAGCGCGCGGTGCAACATCAGATCGAGGTTGGCCGGGTATGCCTGGCGTGCGTGATCGACCAGTTCCAGCGCCTGCGCCGGCTGACCACGCTGGAGCAAGGCCAACACCTCGCCGATCATGCGTCGTACGACGTCCGCTGCGTCGTTGCTCATCGAGCCCGCTCCTCGCCTAACATTTCTACAATGTCGCGAAGGTGAGTCTGATAGTGACGCCAACGACCAACCGACCGCGAATGCAACGGCTGGCGAACCTGCCATACGCTCGCCGTCCGTACGCGAGTGCGCTGTGTAGCAAAATCGAGCATGCGTGGGTCCCATGCGAGATCGATAAATCGGCAAACTTCTTCGAGCGTATGCTCGGGTGTGTTGACGAGATCCTCGTATTGCACCTCGAGGATCTGGTTCGGAACGACTGTCTTCCAGTGCCTCAGTAACTCACGACTGCTACGCAGTTGATGGGCAATGTCACCGAGATCCGTCGAGTAAGGAAGCTGCTCTGCGTCGAGCTGCTGAAAAAAAATCGATAGACAGGTATCGAGCGGGTCGCGGTGCATGACGATGAACTTCGCCGCAGGGAACAGACCATGCAGCAACCCTATGTAGCGCCAATTGTCGGGTCGTTTGTCGACCACTCGGCGGCCGGGGAAACGTTGTTCGAGCATCGCGACATAACCCTGACCCAACGCGCGCAACACCGCTGGGTCCCCTGCGAACGCCGAGCGGAGCCACCCGAACGATTCGTCATCCATGCGCACGCTGAAGTACGAAATTTCGCCACCCGGCGTCAGCGCAGGATGCCCGCCGAGCATCCGTTCGAGCAGCGTCGTTCCGCTGCGCCACATGCCGCAGACGAACACGAGCGGTGCCGCCGAAATACTCTGCACCCCCGTTAGCCAGGACGCGTCGAAAGAAGCTGCAAGCGTCGCGTTGTTACGCTCGTTCGCGTCGCGATCGTACGGTTGCGCGCCGCCGCGTGCGATCGTATTGCCCGCCGAATAGGCGGCAAACGCCTCGTCGTAACGTCCGCAGGCGTCGAGCGCGTTGCCGAGCGCGAACGACAACGCTTCACGCGCGGCGCTCGATAGATCGGTTCTGCGCAGGCGCGCCAGAACGCGCTCAGCGAGCGCATCGTCGGTGCCGTGTCCCACGCTCGCGTGAACAACTCTCACCAACGCATCGTGATACTCGGGGTCGATCGCCAGCACGCGTTCGAACTGCTCGAGCGCCGCTTCGCGTTCACCGAACTCTTCGTGCAACAAGCCGAGGTTGTAGCGCGCCGGGATCCACTTTGGATCGACCGTGATGGCCTGGACGAACGCGTCGCGCGCCTCGTCATGGCGCTCCAGTTCGCCCAGAACGACGCCGAGGTTGCTCCACGCATCCGCCGCGCCGTCGATGCCCAGATCGATCGCAACACGATACGCGTCTGCCGCTTCATCGAGACGACCGAGACGGCGCAGATACACGGCCCGATTGAAATGTGCGATTGGGAGCTGGGGGCGCGCGGCGCTGAGCCGCGTATATACCTCGACGAGCAATTCCAACAGATCCGCAGGGGTGCGTTCCTGCGCCAGCGCGCCCAATAGAAGCTGCTCCGCTTCGTAAACGCGCGTTTGAGCAAGCAGCTCGCGGGCCTGCGCGAGCAGCGCCTGGCGTTCAGCGGGCATATGCGCCGGTGTAGCTTCCTCTCGCATCATTGCAGGCGGGTCACGCCGATGGCGCGACTTTCCGCCACCACCTTCAGCACCCAGAAGCCCATCATGTTCTTGCGTAGTTCGACTTCGGGGGAATCGGCGTGGTACGACCAGCGGCCGGCCAATCGTTGTTTCCAGACCTGTCCATTCTGCAGGCGGAACACCGTCTCGCCCTCCCAACCCCGGAACTCACCGGCAATGCGCGTTTTGATCGCATCCGCGTCGGTCTTTGCGATCTCCGCTTGCACCACCACATCGTTTCGACGCACTTCCGGCGCATCCTTCGCGGTGTAGCGGACGACCCAGCGATTCAGCGCCTCGATTTCCTCGGCGCTCAATTTGTCGAGACCCGCCGCGCGGAACTCCTCGGGAGTCATCAGGGCGCGCACATCGGGTCCGTCTGCGCGGACGACAACCGGCAGCAACGTCAAGCCGAGTGCGAAGGCAACACAGGCAGATGTCTTGGCAGTTCGTGATCGTAATCGCATGACGCCAGCTTCGCGTACGCGCACGCCGTCCCGCAAGCTGCCGCCGTACTCAAAGCGCCTCAACCGCTTTTCAGTCCCAACGCCGCCAGCTTGTTCGCGTAGCGTTTCTTGTCGGCGTCTTCTCCGCTGACGCGTTCGGCAGTCGCGATCGATGTTCGCGCACCGGCGATATCGCCGGAACGGAAATGAGCCAACCCTTGGAGAAAGTAGAACCGATGGTCGTCGCGTTTCAGCGCGATCGCTTGCTTGACCTCATCGAGCGCGCCCTCGTAGTCCGCGCTCCGATACGCGCGCTCAGCCAACGCGAAGTGGTAGTAAGGATTCATTCGTTCGTACTGACGGACACGCTGACGATAAGCTGCCGCCGCCTCCGTATTCCCCAACTCATCGCTCACCCGCGCGAGGTTGGTCAATGCCGACTTCTCGTTCGGGTCGATGCGCAGCGCCTGCTGGTACGCCGCCTGAGCCGATTCGAAGCGGTGCAGGCGCGAGTACAAAGCGCCGAGGTTGACCCACACGCTGGCAACAGTGGAGCTTTTCGACGCGGCGAGTTTGAAGTTTGCGAACGCCATCTTCAGGTCGCCCGCGCGCATCGCTTCCACAGCGCGATTGTTGTAGAACAGCGCGAACGCGACGCGGTCGCTGACGAGGTGTCGCGGCAGCGACCCCTGGTACTCCGGTGTATTGAAATCGACGACGTAGTCGCGGCTGCTGCCGATTTGGTCCGAAGCGCTCATGCGCACGCCGTGAACGACCACGTTGATGTGCGCGTTCAACATCACCCAGCCATCCGCAGAGTCCCAGATCGGCGGGACGTCGATGATCTGATATTGCGCGTCGAGTCGATCTTCTCGCGCGAGTGCGACGAAGAGATTCGTGAACGACAGACAGTTACCCCGCCATTCACGGAACGTCTCCGCGGCGGTCAGCGTGCGTCCCGAGTCGTATCTCAGGTCTAGATATCCGAGTTCGTTCATCCCCTTGAGCAGGCGCTTCATGCGTAGCCAATCGACGCGCACGTCGCGGCCGTGGGTCGAGATGAACGATCGCATTTCATCCGAAACACCGAGTATGTCGGCTTCGTCGGCAACGGGGACCGTCGCTCCGAACAGTTCCTGACCATCCAACAGAGGGGATGCGATGCGCACTTCTTGCGCGCTTGGGACGTTCGAACACGCCGAAAACGCGGCGAGCACGGCGATCACTGAAAGTCGCTTCATCATGAGGCGATCGTCCTCCAGACCGCTCCAAAATGGAACCGGCGGGATCAGGGCGATCGCTGCATTTTCGCAGGACCGAATTGCCGGTAGTCATGGGGCGCGGATCGTTTTAGATTAGCCGGGCTCGACCAAAAATAACGATCCAAGGGATAGCTACCATGCAATACGGCAACGGCGTTCGCGCCGCGGCGGCGGCATTGTCATTGGCCGCCTGCCTGACTTCACCCAACGCGGCGGCAGCTGATGCCGCTTCGGCAACAGGCTCGCCCAACACCGCAGGCGTAGAGACGATCATCGTCACCGGCAGCCGCATCAGCCGTCCTGAAGGCGTGGAGAGTCCAACGCCGCTGACGGTCATCACGGCGGATACGATCGAGTTGTCCGGCCAGATCAACGTCGGCGACTATCTGAATGAGATGCCGCAACTGCGCTCGACCTACTCGTTGCAGAACTCGGGGGGATACATCGGTACCGTCGGGCTGAACCTGCTCGACCTGCGCGGACTCGGCACGGATCGGACGCTCGTTCTGGTCGACGGCAAACGCCACATCGGCGCGTACAACGGCACCACCGCGGTCGACATCAACACGATTCCGTCGGACCTGATCGAGCGCGTCGAGATCATCACCGGCGGCGCGTCCGCAATTTACGGCGCCGACGCAGTGACGGGCGTAGTCAACTTCGTTCTCAACGACCACTTCGAGGGTTTGACGGTCAGCGCTTACGGCGCCCGGCCGGAGGCCAACGGCGGCGAAGAAAACCAGGTCGGCGCGACGTACGGGCGGAACTTCGACGAGGACCGCGGCAATTTCGTCATGTCGTACCAACACACGAGCGAAGGCCAGGTCGAAGGCTCGGATCGGGATTGGATCGTCGATTCCTGGGGGCAGGTCTACAACCCTGCCAACACGTCATTCGGCGACGGCGTTCCCGACACCATCTTCAAGAAGGGTACCCGCAACAACTTTCTGAACCCCAACGGCGTGATTTGGGGATCGCATCCGCTCGAAGACGTATTCGGACTGCCGCCGGAATATGTGCCCGTCTTCGGCGTTGCAAGCGGCCCGTATACGTTCAACAACAACGGCACGCTGAAGCCCTTCGACATCGGCCAGACGTTCACCGATCTTCCGACGGGGATCACCGATTCGACCTCCGTCGGCGGAGACGGTCTGGACTTTACCCCCAGCGAACAGCTTTTCCCCGATATCAAACGCGACAACGTATTCGCGCGCGTGCGATATGAGTTCAACGAGTACCTGACGGTCCGCGCGCAGGGCACGTATGCGAAGA
>JANLUG010000910.1:0-3603 GCA_031363335.1 Gammaproteobacteria bacterium | reverse complement strand
CCGCCGGCGCCCGCGCGCCTGAGTTATCGCGTTAGGCCGAAGCGGGCCGCGGTGCCCGCGAACGAAGTTCGCGCGCCACCAGATAGAACAGCGGACCGAACGAACCGGCGACCAGTGTGATCAGGACGAAAGGCCAAGCGGACACTCCGCGCTCACGCGCGTCGTTGATAATCCAGACGCAGGCCAACACCGCGACGATCACCAGATCGAAGAACACCTGCGCCGCACCCCAACTGCGGAAGTGCGGTTCGATGATGCCGAGATAGCCGACACTCATCAGGGCAAGCGCGGTGAGTACGCCGAACGCGGCGATGACGAAGATGAGCACGATCAGACGACTGGACATGACAACCCTCCGGTGAGCGAGGCCGACAGTGTGATGCCGACAACTGCGGTTGCTCAATTACCTCGGAGGTCGTTGAATGGCCTCGGGGCGGCCCCTTCATCGAATGGTTAGACGCCGTCAGACGGCTATTCACACGCGTGGTTCAACAACGCGCTAGTGCCCCTTCACCTTTCCTTCTTTGAGCAGCGTTCCATCGTCCGCGAGCATCCGCCATGTTTCGCCCTCCGTATGCAAGACTCTTCCGGCGTCAGGGTAGTGGCAGATGTCGTGTGTCACGCGCGTACCGACAATGAGATACGTGCAAGGGGTGCTCGACCGATTGTGAACATAGTGGGCGTTGGCGGCGCCGGCGGGCCAGCAAGCCGCATCACCCGCCGTCAGCGCGTGCGCACCATCCTCTTCGATCACGGTGACCTCCCCCGCAACCACATATAGAAACTCATCCTCTTCTTCATGCCAGTGCCGCTCGGACGATCGCGATCCCGGTTGCAGCGTCTCGGCGTAAGCGCCGAACTGTGTCAACCCGCCGGCGTCGGAATAGCGCAACGACTCGTAAGCGCCGAACGCCTCGGCGGCACTGCCCCTGATCGCCGGCGGCTCACCTTTTCGAATGATCATCCCTGTGTCTCCTGCGGTTCGCTCTCGTCGCATTCACGGATGCGTTTCATGTTGCGGCAGCGCGTCGTCGATGGTTGCCCAAGCGACCTTCGACTTTGTCCAGACATGCATGCGGGGTGTTGGTACATCACCCTCGTCGACCACGCCCAGCGGTACGCCGCGGAATGCAGGGACATTGGCGGGCTCGTACGGTGCCCACGCGGCGAAAGCCGTCCCCGAGAATTTTCTCCACGTGCCGCAATGACAGAATCGCGCGTTATGGATCGCGCCGTTAATCTCGATCGATACGCTCCCGCACAGGCGGCGCCCCTTCAGCATGTTGCATCCTTCTGGCTTACGGTTGCATCGAGCGGCTTAGAAGCCGCGCCCGCGCGGCTCTCAAGAGTACGTGCGAGTAGACTTTGTGGAAGCCCTGCAGTGCCTTGAACACAGGACACGGAATCGGCTATCTCAGCGACATAACAATCCGCATACGCTTCGGAGCCGGCATACCTGTTCAGGAGCGCATCGGCTGGCAACTGGCAACGGCGGACGATTGGCATGGAGTTTGACGAAACGCCTAACGGTTGAGTTGGGCCGCGCGACGGGGCAGCTCCTTGTAGAAGAACGAGATTCTGAGGTAGCTCGAATTCACAATTGCGGTTGTCCTATTAGGCGGTAGCTCTGGCGCAATGGTAGCGAAGGCGGTGGGTTCAACCGCCGATGATCCCAGCCTTGGCCAACAGGCCGAGCGTGGGCAGCGTCACCACCACAGCAAAGGATACCCACATGAACCATCCGATCGAGTTTCGTTCGGGATGCAACGCCCAGAACCACAGCACGACAGACAGGGCGAGCGCCTGTAATTCCACTTCGATGTTGAGCACGTCGATCGGCACCGTGGTGTAGATCGCGCCTTCGATCGAGCCTGGCGCGGACCCGAACAGAAAGAGGGCCGGCGCTCCCCGTCGACCCGTAGTGGTATAGGGCGGCGGCCGAGAGGCCCACGACAAACGCAGATACCCTCTTGCTGCTTCGAATGCCTGTGTATCGCTTCATTCATGGCAGCTCTCAGCCATCGCTCAACCTTGCGGAGACGGCGGCGGTCCCTTGGGAAACGGCATCTCCGGCACACTGTTTGTATTCTGAACGCTCTCGATCGGCCATTGCCCCGCTGCCTTTTTCAGGTTTGCAGCTGAATGCCCTGACGCGGCGGTGCAGGGGCGCCCGGCGGTGCCTTAGCGCCGTCCATTGTCCACCGGACGTGCACGACGGCAGTCGTGGGATCGAGGAAGCGGATGTGGACCTCTTCGATTGTCAGGGTGCTATCGCGAAACACCCACGCGAAGGCATCGGATAGTTTGCCCTCAATCTCCGCGCGACCTCGCCACCACCAGCCCAGCGCGTTCACTACATCGGCGTTCTCGGCAAAAAGATTCGCGTAGTCGCCGGCGTTGTGTCTATTCCACGCCGATGCCTGTTGATCTTCCACGCCGCGAATTGCGGCTTCATCCGTTGGCGCTGTCGATCCAACCGTCGATGCAACGCTGAGCAACGGCACAACTGCTGCGCGCCGCAAATTTCTCACCATGATTCCTCCTGTGCAGCGGTGGTCATTCCGAAGCCCACCGCGCTAAAAGAGTCCGCGGAGGAATGCTGCCGTTTCGTCTGAGATGCCCACAATCTTGTTCGTTGCTTGACGATAGAACTTAAAGTTGAGCTCTGTCTCGGGTCGACCGTCGCTCCAGTTGGAGAAGGACTTGAGCTCGCTACGCCCCAGCCGATGTTTAACCAACGCCGTGCGCCTGACGGTGATGCTGACGCGCGGCGTCTGCCGGGCAATTCCGAGTTTCTTTGGAGTCGCTTTGGCCGAGATGACGACGCCGCTCGCGATCAGACCTGAACCGCCCTCGTTCTCGCTTGCGAAAACAAAGACTACGTCACCTCCGGCGATGCGCTTACCGCCGTACATCGTCTTCTGCTCGTTGAACACGAACACCTTTGCCTTCGGGTCGCTTATCTCGGCTTTGATCGCGAACATCGCTTCTCTTCCGGCGCCAGACATCAGTAACTCCCAACGATTGGGCTCAGCGGCGCCAAATCATTTCGGAGACTCTTCAAACTGCGGCGCGTTGCCGCCGATATGGTCCCAGGGCGCGCGCGATCCCACAAAGATATGCATGTCAATCTGAACGCCCGGATCGCCATCGACACTACCCAACGTGACACCGTGAACCATGCCCTCGTGAATGCCACACAGCGTGGTGCCGCACGTGCGACAGAAGCAGAGGCCCCATCCCGCAGTGGACTCGTAGCGGGTCAGCTGCTCCTCGCCTTTCGTCCATTTGAACGACCCCGCCACTACTTCCGCGTAGGCCGACCCAGCACCGCTGAATGCCTTTCTACAGCGCGAGCAATGGCAGCTTCGCGCATTGAGGAGCGGTGCATCGACTTCGTATCGAACTCCGCCGCAGAAGCATCCGCCGGAAATTTCCATAACGCCTCCTATGTCGCCTAACGCCACCTGGTGGGAACATCATCGTAAGCAACCATCTGCAACCAGACGATCAGCCAAGATCGCACGGATGGCCAGTACAATTCGCCGACATAAGACTACAAGACGCTCGAAGCGCTCGGCGCGCAGGGCGTGAAGCGGATCG
>JANLUG010000852.1:0-1459 GCA_031363335.1 Gammaproteobacteria bacterium | reverse complement strand
GCAGACTGCATCCGGCGCATCGGGCGACACGATCGACGTCAAAGACGCGCACCGTTTCGACGAGGCACGGCTCGCGAAATATCTGGCTGACACCGTCGCCGGATTCAAAGGGCCGTTGACCGTCAGGCAGTTCGAAGGCGGCCAGTCGAATCCGACCTATTTCATGACGACCCCCACGAGCACCTATGTGCTACGGCGGAAACCGCCCGGACGGCTCGTGAAGTCCGCGCATGCCGTGGAGCGCGAGCACCGCGTGATCAGCGCGTTGAATCGGACGGACTTTCCGGTGCCGCACGCCTACGTATTGTGCGAAGACCCTGACGTCATCGGTACCTCGTTCTTCGTGATGAGCCACGTACCGGGCCACGCCCGCACCGATCCGTCGATGCCCGACCTTGCACCGGCCGCGCGGCGCGACCTGGTCCATTCGTACATCGACACGCTCGCCGCGCTGCACGCGGTCGATCACGTCGCTGTGGGCTTGAGCGACTTCGGGCCGCCGGGCAACTATTTCGCGCGGCAGGTATCGCGCTGGTCGCGCCAATATCGCGAGACCGAAACCGAACCGCTGCCCGAAGTGCATGAACTGATCGCGTGGCTCGAAAGCGCAATTCCGGAACAGACACGCACGACCATCGTTCACGGCGACTACAGCTTCCACAATCTGCTGTGCCACCCCACGGAACCGCGTCTCGCATCGGTGCTCGATTGGGAACTCAGCACGATCGGCGACCCGCTCGCGGACTTCACCTACTTCACCCAACCGTGGTTCGCGCCCGCAGGCGAACGCAGCCTGGGTGGACGCGACCTGGCCGCGCTCGGCATCCCGGTTTACGCATCGCTGCGCGACCGCTACTGCGAACGCACCGGCCGCGACGGACTGCCCAACGAGTCGTTCTATCGGGCATTCCACGCATTCCGCAGCGGCGCTATTCTGCAGGGCATCATCCGCCGTGCCCTCGACGGCACGAATGCAAGCGTGCTTGCGTCACAGTTCAAGCCGGCCGATGTACGCGCCGGCGCGATCCGCGGCCTGGAATACGCTCGACGCGAGTAAGGTGCGACCGATCACAAGCGCGCCAACCTTGAGCGCGCTTTTGGCCGATTGTGCATGTCACCCGCCGCACCGCTCCGTTAGACTGCCCCCGCTGAGCTACGCATATGGAGACCCGATGACGGACACGACAACCCACGCCCCGATCAACTGGGTGACGACGATCCTGTTCTCAACGACGTTCGTCGCGGCCGTAGTGGGGGTACCGTTGTATGGCGCTCTGGTCGGCTACTCGACCGCCGCGTGGGTATGGTTTGCGATCTTTCTGATCGCGTCGGGCCTGTCGATCACCGCCGGTTATCACCGCCTGTGGTCACACCATGCCTACGAAGCGCACTGGTCGCTGCGCGTGTTCTTCATGTTGTTCGGCGCGATGACGATTCAGAACAGCATCTATATATGGGC
>JANLUG010000835.1:0-5654 GCA_031363335.1 Gammaproteobacteria bacterium | reverse complement strand
GGCGCTGGATGTGCTCGAGACGACCACGCGCGACGTCATGGGTCAGAGCGCGCAGATCGACTATGTCGGCGCAGCACGCGAGTTCAAAGATTCGTCGTCGAAGATCTATGTGACGTTCCTGCTTGCGCTCGCGTTCATCTATCTGGTGCTGGCTGCACAATTCGAAAGCTTCGTCGCACCGTTCGTCATCATCCTGAGCGTACCGTTGGCCATGGCCGGCGCATTGCTCGCGCTGAAGCTCTCGGGAGGTTCGTTGAACATCTACAGTCAGATCGGGTTGATCACGCTGGTGGGTCTGATCACCAAACACGGCATACTGATCGTCGAGTTTTCGAATCAGCTGCGCGCTGCAGGCAAACCGATCATGGAAGCAGTACTCGAAGCGAGCGTGATGCGGCTGCGGCCGATCCTGATGACGACCGGCGCGATGGTGCTCGGCGCGGTACCGCTCGCCATGGCGACGGGACCCGGCGCTGAAGCACGCAACGACATCGGCTGGGTCATCGTTGGCGGTATGACCGTCGGCACGTTGTTCACGTTGTTCGTGGTACCGACGGTGTACACGTATCTGGTACGCCGCACTCCGCACCTCGTCGCGTTGCAACGCGATGCAATGACCCCCGAGCCGACGCTTGCGACGGGCGGCTGATGACCTCGCCCGCTATGCGGCGCTGCTGTTGCTCGCACTCGCCGGCTGCGGCCCGACGCCTGCGCAGAAGGCCGCAGTGCGTCCGGCCCCGATGATCGAAGTCGCCGAACTCAGCGTTGCGCAGGCGTACGCCAAAATGGCCGGCGGCGAATTCACCTCACATCAATTGACGCAGGCGTATCTCGACCGGATACAGGCAATCGATAAACAGGGGCCAGCGCTGAATTCGGTCATCGAACTGAATCCGGACGCGCTGCAGGATGCCGATCGCCTCGACGCGGAACGCGCAGCGGGAAAACTGCGCGGGCCGCTGCACGGTGTGCCGGTGCTGCTGAAAGACAACATCGACATCGCCGGCATGGTGAACTCGGCCGGTTCGCTTGCGCTCGCCGACAACCGCCCACAACAGGATGCGTTTCTCGTCGCGCGCTTGCGCGCGGCCGGCGCTGTTTTGCTCGGCAAAACGAACTTGAGCGAGTGGGCGAACTTCCGCTCGACGCATTCGACCTCCGGCTGGAGCAGCCGCGGCGGTCAGACCCGCAATCCGTATGTGCTCGATCGTAATCCGTGCGGCTCGAGCGCCGGCACCGGCACCGCGATCGCGGCGAGTCTCGCCGCTGTCGGTGTCGGCACGGAAACCGACGGCAGCATCATCTGTCCGGCCGCGATCAACGGCCTGGTCGGTTTGAAGCCGACCGTCGGGCTCGTCAGCCGCCGCGGCATCATTCCTATCTCGGCATCGCAGGACACCGCCGGACCGATGGGCCGCACGGTAGCGGACGTGGCGGCATTACTCAGCGTGTTGGTCGCCGCGGACGATGCCGATCCGGCGAGTGCGCAAGCAAAGTCGCACGCCGCCCCCGACTACACCGCATTCCTGAATCCCGGCGCGCTCGCCGGGAAGCGTGTGGGACTGGTGCGACAGGCGCTCGGCTTCAATGCCGACGTCGATGCCGCAATGGAGCGCGCCGTTGCGACCATGACGACGGCCGGTGCGATCGTGATCGACGTAAAGGTTGACGGGTACCGCGATTGGGAAGGTCCCGAGATGACCGTATTGCTCTACGAATTCAAAGACGGCATCAACGCCTATCTGAAATCCGCCGGCGTGAAGCCCGGATCGCTCGCCGAACTGATCGCATGGAATCAGGCGCATCGCGACACCGTGATGCCGTGGTTCGGTCAGGAGCTGTTCGAAATGGCGCAGGCGAAAGGTTCATTGAAGGACGCCGCTTATCTCGAGGCCCGCGAAAAGGCACGTAAGCTCGCCGGCCAGGACGGTTTGCTTGCAACGCTCGACGCGAATCGCGTCGACGTGCTGATGGTGCCGAGCGCAGGACCGGCGTGGGTCACCGATCCGCTGCTCGGCGATCACTACGGCGGCGGCGGCGGCACCGCCATGGCCGCGATCGCCGGCACACCGAGCATCACGGTGCCGATGGGTGATTCGCACGGCTTGCCGCTCGGCCTGTCGTTGATGGGTCCCGCTTACAGCGAAGCGCAGCTCATCGGCCTCGCGTATGCATTCGAACAGGCTACCCACGCACGTACAGCGCCTGCGTATTTCGCGACGCTTCCCGAATCTGCACCGATCAAGACGACCACCACCACCGACCATGCGCACTGATGATCTGCGCATTCGTCGCGTCCGCCCGCTGATCGCGCCGGCCATTCTCGCCGAGGACATTCCGTTGACGGATGCCGCGGCAACCGTCGTCGCGAGCGGCCGCCGCGCGCTCGAAGCGATTCTCGACGGCCGTGACGCGCGCCTCGCCGTAATCGTTGGGCCGTGCTCGATCCACGACCCGCTCGCCGCGGTTGAATACGCAAGGCGTTTGCGAGCGTTGGCGGACGCGGTCGCCGACCGGCTGCTGTTGATCATGCGCGTGTATTTCGAGAAGCCGCGCACGACCGTCGGTTGGAAAGGTTTGATCAACGATCCGGATCTTGACGAATCATTCCACATCAATAAGGGGCTGCGTCTGGCGCGGCAGTTGCTCGCGGACATCGCCGCAATCGGCCTGCCCGCCGGCACCGAATTTCTCGATACGACGTTCGGCCAGTTCTACGCCGATCTCGTCAGTTGGGGTGCGATCGGCGCTCGCACGGCAGAGAGCCAGATTCATCGAGAGCTCGCGTCGGGCTTGTCGATGCCCGTCGGAATCAAGAACCGTACCGACGGCAACGTGCAGGTTGCGGTCGACGCGCTGCTCGCCGCTGCGAGCAGTCACCTGTTCCCGTCGCTGACGAAAGAAGGCGCACCCGCCATTCTCGAAACGACCGGCAATCCGTATTGCCATGTGGTGTTGCGCGGCGGCAGCGAAACCGGCGCGAACTTCGGAACCGATTCAGTCGCGGCCGCCGCACAGCTGTTGGCAAAGGCAAAGCTGCCGCTGCGGCTGATGATCGATACGAGCCACGGCAACAGCAGCAAAGATCCGGCGCGTCAGGCAGATGTGGTCGACGCAGTCATTCATCAGAAGCAGTCGGGTGATCGCGTGATCCGCGCGCTGATGATCGAGAGCCACCTGGTCGGCGGGCGGCAGGATCTCGGCGGCAAACCGCTGCGTTACGGCCAGAGCATCACCGACGCGTGCCTCGGCTTCGATGACACGCAAGCACTGATCCATCGTCTGGCGGACGGACTGACACCGCGGTAGTGTCGCGCTGACGAGAACACGGAATGTCGGGGGAGCCATGCTGACTCGGATCGATCGCGTACAGATCACTGCGCACGACGCCGCGGCGGTGGCGAACCGTTGGGTGGAACTACTCGACGCGCAAATCGAGCGTCGCGATCGGGTTACGGCGCTCGGCGCCGACCGTATCGTGATCAGCGTCGGCAATTCCGAAGTTGAAATTCTGCAACCAGTCGCGCCGGGGCCGGTCGCGCGTCATCTCGCGGCAGGCGGCGGCGCGTTCGCCGCCGGGCTTGCCACGCAGAACATTCACCACGTACGCCGCTGCCTTGCAGAGGCAGGCATCGTTCCGACACAAATCGGCCAGCAGTTTTTCGTAGACGCCGGGCGCCTGGGGATTCCCGGCCTCAACGTGGTCGTCAGCGCGGACGTCGAGCGGCCGCGTGTCGGCCTGATGACGACGCTGTACGAAGTCACACATCTCACAGCAGATCCGGCCGGCGCGTGCGCCACCCTCGCGCGGCTGTTCGAACTCGATCAACACAACTTCGTGCCGATCCGTTCGGAACAGTTCGGCTACGACGGCACGTTGACGCTGTTCGATTCGAACGCGCTGCACCGGATCGAGACGATCAATCCGTACGACCGCACGAAGACGATGGGCCGCTACTTCGACCGCTTCGGCCCAACGCTGTACATGTGCTATGCCGAAACGGATCGACTGCCGGAGTTGCGCGAGCGCCTGAAACAACTTGCACCGCGAGAGTGGACAGGCAGCGACGCGGACCCGAACGGCCTGTTCGTTCATCCACGCGCGCTGGGCGGCATCATGCTCGGCGTCAGCCGTGTCAGCTATGCGTGGACCTGGTCCGGCTATCCCGCGCGTGTGAATCCCGCATAGCTCGCGCTCACTTGCGAGAATTGCTGAGCTGCGCAATCCGCCCCATGAACTCGTCGGTCGTGTTCACGCGCGGATACGGCTCATCGGGCACATCGACGTTCAAGAAGCGGCAGAGAGGTTCCCAACCCTGCTTTGCCTCGAATACCAGCAGCCGTGATTTCGGCGCGGTCGCTTTCACGTGTTCAACGTGCGCGTTGTAGACGGCGATCGCGTGATCGCGATCGTCCATGCGGTTGTCGAACAGCTGCTTCCACGTGATATCGCACACCCATTCACCGAAGCGCTTCGCCGCCGGATCACTCGCATCGCGCGCCATCGTCGACGACCGGTAGATGGTATTCATCACGCTCGTGTACCAGCTGTCGGGATCGCGCGTGCTGAGGATGATCTTCGCATCCGGATACAGCGCGGCGTGTTCCTGCCACAGATTGCACGACGGCCAATCCACGCTCGCGCGATAGCCTTCGTACAGCTGCGCCCAATCGACAGTCTCGCCGCGATGCGCCGCAGCCCACATCGGTATGTGTTCCGGATGCATGAACACTTCCTGCATGTGATAGCACTTGATGAAACCGAGCCGCTCGAGCGCGAGCTTCAGCGACATCGTTCCGGTGCGCCCGTATCCGGCGCCAATCACTTCAAGCGACATTCACTTCCCCTGTTCGTTGCGCTGCTGAGCCCATTCACGCGCTTCCGGGCTCGACACCCAACCGATCGCGTTCGCCAGCAGCATACGGTAGTGCGGATTCTCGTAAGCGCGCGGATCGTCGCCGCATTGCAGATACACGATCGGACTGTTGCGATAGTGCTTTGCCCAGCCGATCAGATTGCTGCCGCGGTCATGCTGCCAACCGTCGTTGGAGAACATCTTGCCTTCGCGAACGACCTTGGCCGCCGAGTAGAAGTTGTCTCGCACGAAATCGTGGCCGCTGCGCAAAAGCGGCACGACGTCGTCTTCGAACACTTCATATAGATACAGTTCATCGGTGATCGGGAACGTCTTCGGCACGCCGCGCGTCACCGGATGATCGGCGACTACACTCACTTCGTGCGTCACCTCGTGGCGATAGCCGGAATCCTGACGGTGCGTACCGCGCAGTTGTCCCGGCAGATACAGAAACCGTCCGCCGACGATTTCCGCGTATTCGGGCCACGCCGGCCAGCCCGCCACGGCATGGTGCAGAAAAACGAGTCCCACGCCCTTGTCCAACAGTTCTTCGATGTTGCGCATGAGTTCGGCTGGCGGCTCGATGAAATCCGGCGGCCCGTCTGAACGGAACCGGATTCCCGGCATGTCGTACAGCACGAAGGCGTCGTACGGTTGTGCAAGCTTCGGCTCGAAGAAGACCTGGGCAGCCGGTTGCTCGACGTGCGTCCACTTGATGCCCGGCAACGCATCGAACACCTGAAAAAATGCATCTCGTTGAAACGGATGTCCCTTAGTAATCAGCAGGATCTCTTTGTC
>JANLUG010000821.1:0-1159 GCA_031363335.1 Gammaproteobacteria bacterium | reverse complement strand
GCGAAGTGGCGTGTGTGATCGGGCACGACTTCGGCTCGCCGGTCGCCGCGTGGTGCGCGCTGGTTCGTCCCGACGTGTTCCACGCCGTGGTGTTGATGAGCGCGCCGTTTGGCGGGCCGCCCGCTCTGCCATTTGCCACGGTCAACGACGCGCGTGCGGCTTCAAATGCGGCGCCGGATATCCACGCGCGACTCGCGGCGTTGCCGCAGCCGCGCAAACCCTATCAGTGGTACTACGGCACGCGTACCGCCAACGACGACATGCGGCACTGCCCGCAGGGCATTCACGATTTCCTGCGCGCCTACTACCACCACAAGAGCGCGGACTGGCCTCACAACGCACCTTTCAGACTGGCCGGTTACACGCCGGAATCACTCGCGCAACTGCCGGCCTATTACATGATGGCGCGGGATCGAACGATGCCGGAAACCGTGGCGCCGGAGATGCCGTCAGCCGAACAGATCAGGGCAAACTCGTGGCTTCCCGAACGCGAGCTGCGCGTATACAGCGCCGAATACACGCGTACGGGGTTCCAGGGCGGGCTGCAATGGTATCGATGCTCGGCGAATCCGCGCTTCACGGCAGAGATGCGCTTGTTTGGCGGCCGCACGATCGACGTGCCGTCGCTGTTCATCGCCGGTAACAAGGATTGGGGGGTGTACCAGACGCCCGGCGCCTTCGAGCGAATGCAGTCGCACGCCTTGACGAACCTGCGCGGCTGCCACCTGATCGATGGCGCGGGGCACTGGGTACAGCAGGAGCAACCGGATCAGGTCAACGCGCTGCTGACGGCTTTTCTGAGCGGCAACCGCTAGCTCACCGCGCACTCGCCGCCATCGCACGTGATGACCTCACCGACGGTATACGCCCCCGCGCGCGAACTCAGAAAGATCGCGAGGCCCGCAATGTCTTCGGCGGTGCCGACGCGGCCGCGCGGATTACCGCGCCCGACACGATCCCAGTCCACCGCGTCGCCCTCGACCTTGCCGCCGAAGCCGACCCCGGTGCTCAGCATCCACGTCGGGAACGGACCCGGTGCGATCGCGTTAACGAGAATGTGCTGCTTCACGAGGTGGGCCGCGAGCACGCGCGTCAGATGATGCACGGCCGCCTTCGACGGCCCGTATGAAAAGTTGTCGAACACCGGCGTCTTGATGCC
>JANLUG010000802.1:0-5555 GCA_031363335.1 Gammaproteobacteria bacterium | reverse complement strand
CACGTTGTGTACGACGCTCGACGAAGCGCAGGCGGATCCGAGCGCATGCGGCAGGGGCGTTCAGAAGGTCGCCTGCGAAATCGCGCCGACGTCCGCGGCAGCGCCGCAGCGTTACGAACCGCCGCACGGGGCGGTCGATTGCCGCGGTGCCCGGTTGTGGGATCCGCATACGAACAGTTACGGCGTCGTGGCGAAGGTCTGTGATCTCGATCGGGACGCAATCGCCGAGTGAGAATTGGCTATGCAACGAAATATGCATACAATGATGCCTCATCCGTATGCAGAGCCGTTCATGAGAACAACGTTGAACATTGACGATGATCTGTTGGCGCAAGCAGGGGAATTGATGGGTCTGACGGAAAAGACCGCGTTGGTGCGCGAGAGCCTGCAGGCATTGATCGAGCGCGAAACGGCGCGGCGGTTGGACCGGCTGGGTGGAAAGGACGCCGGCGCGAAGGCGCCCCCTCGCCGCCGCCTTCCGGGGCGCTGATGGTTCTGGTCGATACGTCTGTCTGGATCGATCACCTGCGCAGGTACGACGAACGACTTGGCGCGCTGCTGCAGCGGGTCGAGGTCATCGTGCATCCGTTCGTCGTTGGCGAAATGGCACTGGGCGCGCTGCGTCGACGTGCAGAAGTCATTGGACTGCTCTCTCGCATGCCGCGCGCACCGGTGGCGTCGCACGCCGAGGTGCTGACGTTCATCGAGAGACGCGATTTGAGCGCGATGGGCATCGGCTATGTCGACGCCCATCTGCTTGCGTCGGCATTCCTCGCTCGAACGTCTCTGTGGACGCACGACAAGCGGCTGCACGCAGTCGCGCTGTCTGTCGGTATCGCCTGACCCACCCTTCTGTTGGGAATCCGCCAAAGCAGTAGTAGATTCGGCACAGCCAACCGAGTCTGGTTGGCGCGGTTCGGTGGTCGAGTGCTAGAGTCCCGGCACCTTGAATGCAGTCGCGAACAACGATCCCGATGTAGTGAAGCTGTTGCAGGCAATCTTGCCTGCGAACTGCATCATCACCGACCCGCGCGCGAAGAAACCGTTCGAAACGGATGGACTCACCGCGGTCAAACAGGTTCCGTGGCTCGTCGTGCTGCCGGAAACGGTTGAGCAGGTGCGCGCGGTGTTGCGTATCTGTCGCGAGCATCGGGTGCCATTGGTACCGCGCGGGGCAGGCACCGGCTTGTCCGGCGGCGCGCGGCCCGCTTCCGACGGTGTGCTGCTCGGCTTGTCGAAACTGTCGCGCATTCTCGAAATCGATGCCGACAATCGCATCGCTCGGGTCGAGCCCGGTGTGCGCAATCTCGCGATCTCCGAAGCGGCGGCGCGCTACGGCCTCTATTACGCGCCGGACCCGTCATCGCAGATCGCCTGCAGTATCGGCGGCAACGTCGCCGAGAATTCCGGCGGCGTGCATTGCCTGAAGTACGGCCTCACGGTGCACAACGTGCTCGGTTTGAAGTTGCTGACGATGGAAGGCGACGAACTGACGCTCGGCGGCGCGACGCTCGACAGCCCGGGCTACGACTTGCTTGCGCTATTCAACGGTTCCGAAGGCATGCTCGGCATCGTCACCGAAGTCACGGTGCGGTTGCTGCCGATCCCGGCCACGAAGCGTCTCATCCTGGTTGCGTTCGCTAGCCTCGAGGCAGCTGCAGGCGCCGTCGGCAAAATCATCGCCAGCGGCATCGTTCCGGCCGGACTCGAGATGATGGATGCGCGCGCGATTGCCGCCGCCGAAGCCTTCGTCGGCGCCGGCTATCCCACCGACGCGGCCGCCATCCTGTTGTGTGAACTCGACGGCACGCGCGACGAAGTGGATGAGCAATGCGCGCAGGTGCTGCGCCTGATGCGCTCGCAACAAGCCACTGAAGTGCGCGCGTCGCGCGACGACGCCGATCGCGAGCGGATGTGGCTCGGCCGCAAGGCGGCATTCCCCGCCGTCGGCCGTCTGGCCCCCGACTACTACTGCATGGACGGTACGATTCCGCGCGCTCGTTTGGCAGAGGTGCTGCGCGCCATAGAGAAATTGTCAGGCAAGTTCGGCCTCGCCGTCGCCAACGTTTTTCACGCCGGCGACGGCAATCTGCATCCGTTGATCCTCTACGATGCCAATGCGCCGGGTGAGCTCGATCGCGCCGAAAAGATGGGCGGCGAAATCCTCGCGTTGTGCGTCGCCGTTGGCGGCACCGTCACCGGCGAACACGGCGTCGGCGTGGAAAAACTCGATGCGATGTGCGGCCAGTTCGCGGCGCCCGAGCTCGAACAATTCCACCGTGTAAAAGCGGCGTTCGATCCCACGGGGTTGATGAACCCGGGAAAGGCGGTACCGACGCTTGCGCGCTGTGCCGAACTCGGCGGCATGCACGTGCATCGCGGCAAAATCGCATTTCCAGAGATCGAGCGCTTCTGAATGCCGCGCGATCGCGACGACTCGGAACGTTTGCTGGCGGCCGTGGCGAGCGCTGCGGCCAACGACCAACCGCTGGCGATCTACGGGCGCGGCAGCAAGACGTTCCTGGCGCCGTCCGCGATCGGCAGCATGCTGGCGGTGGGCGATCACAGCGGCGTCATCGACTATCGCCACGACGAACTCGTGCTTACCGCGCGCGCGGGAACGCCGCTCGTGGAATTGCGGCGGATCCTGGCGTCGCAGCAGCAGATGATGGCATTCGATCCGCCGAGCTTCGCCGGCGACGGCAGCCTCGGCGGCGCGGTCGCCACCGGACTGTCGGGTCCAGGACGACCGTGGTATGGCGCGGTGCGCGACGCGGTGCTCGGCGTGACGTTGATCAGCGGCCGCGCCGAGCGCCTGGTGTTCGGCGGGCAAGTCATGAAGAACGTCGCCGGCTACGACGTGTCGCGGCTGGTGACCGGCGCGTTCGGCACGCTGGGTGCGTTGCTCGACATCAGCGTGAAGGTGATGCCGCGCCCGCAGCACGAATCGACGCGCGCGTTTGCGGTGGACCGCGATACCGCGCTTGCGAACGTCGTTGCCTGGGCGCGCTCGCCGGTGCCGCTGTCGGCGACGTGTCACGTCGACGGCGTGCTGCACGTGCGGCTCTCCGGCACCGAAAAAGGTGTGCGGGCCGCCGCCGCGCAACTCGGCGGTGAGGAGTTGCCGTACGCTGCCGAATTCTGGGATTCATTGCGCGATCAGACGCATCCGTTCTTCGGCGGCGGGCGCTGCTATCGGGTCGCGCTACCGCCGGCGGCCGCGTTTCCGCCGCTCGAAGGCGCCTGGTTGACGGAGTGGGGCGGCGCGCAGCGGTGGTTCAGATCCGCCGCAACGCGGGAACAGGTCGATCTCGCGGCGCGCCGGCTCGGCGGCCACGCCACCGAGTTTCGCAACCCCGAAACGGCCCAACCATTCGATAAAGGGGCGCTGAAATACTACCGTCGATTGAAGGACGCATTCGATCCGAAGGCGATCTTCAATCGCGGCCGGCTGTTTCAGGAGATCGGCCAGGAAGCAGGCCGGGACGCGGCTCAGTAATGCAGACGCAGCTGCCCGCCACCATTCTCGCAACGGCATCCGGGCGCCGCGCCGACGAGATTCTGCGCGCGTGCGTGCACTGCGGATTCTGCAATGCGACGTGCCCGACGTATCTGCTGACCGGCGACGAACTCGACGGTCCGCGCGGCCGTATCTACCTGATCAAGGACATGCTCGAAGCGGACGCGCCGACGCCGGTCGCACGCGAACATCTCGATCGCTGCCTCACGTGCCGCGCGTGCGAAACGACGTGCCCGTCGGGTGTTGCGTACGGCGAACTCGCGGAGATCGGCCGCAACTTCATCGAGGCGCGCGAACCGCGCGGCTTCGCAGAGCGATTCGTGCGCGGTTGGTTGGTGCGTGTGTTGCCCGTGCCCGGACGGCTTGCGTTCTTCGCGCGGCTCGGGCGCCTGTTTCGCTGGGCATTGCCCGACTATCTCGCTCGTGCCGTGCCGAGAATTCGTTCGCGGCGCGCCGTCGCGGTCAGGAACCATCCGCGGCGTGTCGTCGTATTGGAAGGATGCGTGCAGCGCTCGACCACGCCCGAGGTCAACGCGGCGCTCGCGCGAGTGCTCGATGCGGCCGACGTCAAAGCGATACGCGCCGCCGGCGAGGGTTGTTGCGGCTCGCTCGAACTGCACCTCGGTCAGGAAGAACGCGCACTCGCGACGATACGCGCCAACGTGGATGCGTTGTACCTTGCGGCAGCCGACGCCGAGGCGATCATTTCGACGGCGAGCGGCTGCGGCGTGACGGTGAAGGACTACGGTCGTCTGCTTGCGGACGATCCGCTCTACGCAGAGCGCGCGCGGTGGATTTCGGAACGTACGTTCGACGCCTCGGAATACCTCGCGCGGATCGACGCACCGTTGAAGATGAGCGAATCGATAGACACCGTCGCGTGGCATCCGCCGTGCACGCTGCAGCACGGCCAGCGCGTAAAAGGTGTCGTAGAAGGTCTGCTGCAGCGCGCCGGATATCGATTGGTGCCGGTGGCGAACTCGCACCTATGTTGTGGTTCTGCCGGAACTTACGCCGTGCTTCAGCATGCAATGGCCGATGAATTGCGCGCGCAGAAGCTCGCGGCGTTGACCGCAGAACATCCCGACGTCATTGCGACTGCCAATGTCGGCTGCCAGTTGCATCTGCGCGACGGCACTGCGATCCCCGTGCGACACTGGCTCGAGCTGCTCGGATAACAGCGCGAGCGCTCGAATGCGAGGGAGGAGCGATGCAGGAATTTCCACACCACTATCACGTCGGTACGCGCGTGGTCGGCGCCGACGCCGACGTCGTCATAGCGTCCGACGGATTGCCGGACCTGGCGACGGCGCCGCCTGTTGAATTCGGCGGCCCCGGAGATCGCTGGTCGCCCGAGACGCTGCTGGTTGCGGCGGTGTGCGACTGCTTCGTGCTCGGCTTCAAGTCGATCGCCGCTGCATCGCGGCTGACGTGGTCCGAACTCGACGTTCGGGTGTCGGGCACACTCGATCGAATCGATCGAAAGATGCGGTTCACCCACATCGTCGTCAAAGCGCAGCTGACGGTGCCGGCCGGGCAGGAATCCCGCGCGCCGCGCATCCTCGAGAAAGCGGAAGAGGCTTGTCTGATCACCAACTCTTTGTCCGCCGAAGTTCACCTGGAGAGCGAAGTGATCGTCGGCTGATTCGGCTGAGCCTGTACCTGGGGAGCGGAGAAGAGGGGAGGGGGTAAGGAGAAGGGCAAACAGTTCGTTCGAGGGGCGACACTACGTGTTCCTCACGTTCCTGACGTTGCTGAATGTCATGAACTTCGTCGACCGCCAGTTGTTGGCCAGCTTCGCGAATTTCATCGTGCCGGACCTTGGTCTCACGAATACCCAGTTCGGTCTGCTCACCGGGCTCGCGTTCATCACGTTCTATGTCGTGATGGGTTTGTTCATGGGCGTGCTCGCGGACATGGTGCATCGACCACGTCTGGTCGCGGTGGGGCTGGTGTTGTGGAGCGCGTTGACAGCGATTTCCGGTGCCGCGCGCGGTTTCTGGAGTCTCGCGGTGCCGCGCATGTTCATCGGTGT
>JANLUG010000801.1:0-2658 GCA_031363335.1 Gammaproteobacteria bacterium | reverse complement strand
GGCGCGTCGCTGGTGTGGGTGGTGATGCTGTCGGTGGTGGTGGCACTCATCGACAACGCACGGCTGTTCACTCGCCTGGCCGCTCATGTCGATATCGATCTGATCGACACGAGTCCGTTGACCGCATTCGCGCGGGTTGCGGTGATCTCGACACTCGCGCTGATCGGCGCCCAGGCCGCTTATCCGATCTTGTGGATCGGTCCCGGCTTCAGTGCGATCGCATCGCTTCCAGGCTTCGTCGCAACCGGCATACCGACGTTGTTCCTGCTGGCGTTGCCGATCTGGCCGATCCACCGGGCTCTCGCCGCGGCGAGAACCGCTGAACTCGGGCGGATCAACGCGCAGCTTCGGGCCGTCACACGCAGCGACAACGATGCCGATGCCTTACCTGCGATGAATCAGCTGTTGATCTACCGGCGCGAGATCGCGGCCGTCAGCGAATGGCCGTTCAACGCCGGTGTCGCGTCGCGCCTGCTGTTCTATCTGGTAATCCCGCCGCTGACGTGGATCGCGGCGGGACTCATCGACGTGATGATCGAACGACTGGTGTGAAATCCCGTCGTGGATCAGGCCGCGAACGCGGGCCGTCGATCGAACCAGGGCTGCGCCTGTTCGAGTTGCGAGGCGAGCTGCAACAGCAACAGGTCGTCGCCGAAACGGCCGACGAACTGAACGCCGATCGGCAACCCTTCGTCGTTCCAATGCAGCGGTAGCGAAATGGCCGGCTGGCCCGTCGCATTCTGCAGATTCGTGAAACCCCAGAAGCGCGAAAAACGCTCGCCGAACGTCGCGACATCCAGGTTCACGGTGTCGAGCCAACCGATCGACACCGGCGGCGCAACGAGCGTCGGCGTCAGCATCAGGTCGTAGGTTTGATGGAAACGCGCAACCGCGCGACCGGTCTGATGGATCGTCTGCAGGGCGGCCGCGTAACGCGGTGCTGCAATGCTGCGGCCGTATTCGACGGTCGCGCGGGTATTCGATTCGATGTCGTCGGGGCCGAGTTTGCGGCCGAGCGCGGCGAGCCTCGTATCGACAGAGTTCGCCACGTTGGCCGATACGACGACGCCGGTCGCCATTCGGAATGCGAGCCGGTCGAACTGCGGTGACGCTTCTTCGACGATGTGTCCTAACGACTCGGCCAGTTGCGCCGCGCGCCGAACCGCCTCGACGCAATCGGGGTGCGTGGGCACGCCGGTCAGCGCGTTCGTATCGAGCGCGATCTTCAGCCGGCGGGGTGCATCGGCGCATGGAGCGAGGAACGATCCTTCGAAGGCGGGCGCGGAATACGGATCGCCCGTCGCGGGCCCGTGCGTGGCATCGAGAACCGCGGCGCTGTCGCGCACGGTGCGCGACACGACGTGACCAATCGACATGCCGCCCCAGCCTTCACCGACATCCGGTCCCTGAGGATTGCGCGCGCGGGTCGGCTTCAGCCCGACCAGTCCACAGCACGACGCCGGGATGCGGATCGAGCCGCCGCCGTCGGTGGCATGCGCCGCCGGGATGATCCCGGCCGCAACGGCGGCACCCGCGCCGCCGCTCGATCCGCCGGTCGTCTTCTGCAAGTTCCAGGGGTTGCGGCAAACCCCGAGCAACACCGACTCGGTGGTGACGTTCAGCCCGAACTCCGGCGTGCTGGTGCGGCCGAACATCAGCAGCCCCGCCGCGCGATAGCGGGCGACCAGTTCGGAGTCGTGGTCCGGCACGTAGTCCGCGAACAGCCGACTGCCCGACGAGCAAGCCATCCCTTTTTGATAGGTGATGTCTTTGATGAGAAACGGCACACCGGCAAGCGCAGTATCAGGAAGCGGCTTTCCAGCCGCCGCACGCGCGTCGTCGTAAGACTTCGCGACGATGGCATTCAAACGCGGGTTAGCGGCTTCTGCTCGCGCAATGGCTGCCTCGAGCACCTCGATAGCGCTCAACTCACGCGCTCGAATCAGCCTCGCGAGGTCCAGCGCGTCGTATCGGTCGTAGTCCTTGATCCCGCTCATGCGCAGCCGCTGCGGGCGTTACTTCTTGGCTTTAGCGCCCGAACTCGGCCCCAGCACCAGCTGCTTGCGGTTGCCCAGGCCGTCCTGGCCGCTGACACCCGAGGGTATCCGCTGGATTTTCTTTCCGGACTTCAGGAACGCGGCCACGTCTTTTTCGATCTGTTTGCGTGCTTCCGGGGAAGACGGGGTCTTCGGCTTGATCGCCATTGAGGTTCTCGTCGATGGAATGACGCGGCAGTATATCGGGGTTCCGGCCTCAATTCCCCGTTTTCAGCGCGCGAGGCCTCCTTCGGTCCTCGTTTAGTGCGCCATTTCCCACGTAAACCGAACACCGACCATCCGCGGCGGCAACACGTCGTGGCGGTATGAGCGGACGTAAACCGTATCGTCATTGGCGTCGGCGACGGTCTGGACATAGGCCCGCGTTTGGCTCGCGCTGGTCTCCGCGTACTTGTCGAACAGGTTCTTCACAAACAGCGTTAACGTCCATTCGTCACGCGACATCACCGCGGCGAGATCCTGAATCGCATATCCCGGCAGCTTTTCGCCGAAGCCGCGCTCGCCGGTGCGGGTCAGCACGTTGCTGATCGCGGTGACGCCATAGTCGAACTCGACCACGTACCCCTGCGGCAGCGGCAATACGTACGCGAGGAACAACGTA
>JANLUG010000797.1:0-2585 GCA_031363335.1 Gammaproteobacteria bacterium | reverse complement strand
GGCGACCCGCCGCTCGCTGCCCTAATCGAAGTCGCGCTGGATGCAACTCAGCGACGCGCCCAATCGCCGCGGACGAGTTCGACGAACGGCTTCCACATTTCGACGACAGACGTGGTCGCGTGGCGGCCTTCCTTCGCGAGTACATCGACCGTGCGCGTGAGACCGTCGGCGATGTGCGTGGCGCGGCGGTTCCAGTGTTCGAAACCGAGCCGCGCGAGGTCGACCGGCGCGCGCGATTGCGCGAGCGCTTTCAGCGTTTCGCGGTGATCGGTGAGGAAGATCCGGAACTGCTCGCTCTGGATCGCGCCGATTTCCGAGAGCGCCGCCAGCAATCCGCTGACGTTTTCGATGGTCTCTTCGGCGGCGATGAATTCCGCCGCGACGATTTCCTCTTCGACCTTACGCGCCGTGGCGGCGACGCCGTCCGCTGACGTCGTGTCCTTCGCCAGCGCGCGCACGTCGCGTTCCAGCGCAGCGAGATCTGCGTTCAGAGATTCGATCGACATGGGGCACCTGGGCTTCGATTGCGCGAAGCGCGAGTCTACAAGAGACGCTGGTCGAGATCATTGCGGGGAAGTACGGTACTGCGGCGGGTCGAAGAGCGAGGTGGTCATCCTTGACCACCTCACGACGTCCCTGTCACGTTGAAGGTTAGATATCAATTCACGGTTGTCGAATAGGAGGCAGCGATGAGCGAAGGTCAGTTTTCACCCCGGGTGAACCCGGACGGGTCCTACGAAACGCTGACGGTGGTCAAGGAAGGCGCCATCGACTGGCTGACATTGAACCGGCCGTCGGCGCTGAATGCGATGAGCCGCACGATGATGCTCGAGCTGCAGCACTACTTTGGCGCCATCTACACCGATCACTCTGTCCGCGTCGTGGTGCTCACCGGTGCAGGTCGTGGATTCTGCGCCGGCCTCGATCTGAAGGAAGATCGCATCGGCGAAGAGTCCGGCGCGGTGGCCGGTCTGCGCGTGCAGCGGCGCGTCAGCGAGATTGTGATGCGGATGCGCCGCGCGCCTCAGCCGATCATTGCGTTGATCAACGGCCCGGCGAGCGGTGGCGGATTCGCCTTGGCGCTGGCATCGGACATTCGTATTGCCGCACCGGCGGCCCGAATGAACGCGGCGTTCATCCGTATCGGACTGACCGCTTGCGACGTCGGCGTGTCGTACTTCCTGCCGCGTCTCGTCGGTTCCGCGCTCGCCTCGGAATTGCTGCTGACCGGCCGCTTCATCGATGCGGAGCGGGCGCAGCGTGTCGGCCTGGTATCGCAGGTCGTGGCGCAAGACGAACTGACTACAACCGGTCGTGCGATGGCGCAGGAGATTCTCGGCAACTCACCCGTCGGTGTGCGACTCACGAAAGAATGCCTGAACATGAGCATCGACGCGGGCAGCCTGGAGGCGGTGATCGCGATGGAGGATCGCCAGCAGATTCTCGTCGCCCAGACCGGTGACATGCGCGAAGGGGTCGGCGCATTCCTCGAGAAGCGCAAGCCGGACTATCGGGACGCCTAACACCTGTGTCAGGGGGCGGAACCCGTGACCAGCGGCAGGTCCGGGTCGCGCACCCAGTCGGACATCGAGCCGTCGTACACGGCGACGTTGTCGTAACCGATCAGCTTCAGCGCGAACGCATCGACCGTGGCCGAGATGCCGCCGCCGCAGTACGTGATGATGCGGTCGGCGGTGCGCGCGCCTACGTTCGCCACTGCCGCCGCGATGTCATCCGCGCTGCGGAACGACTGGCCTTCGAGGATCGCGCCGTAATAGAGATTCTTGCTGCCGGGAATATGCCCGGGGCGACCGTAGTTCGTCTTGGCGGTGCCCGCGTACACATCAGGGGACAGCGCGTTGATGGTGCATACCGAACCGTCGCCGACGGCGGCGAGCACTTCGTCGCGGCTCGCCCATAGACCGGGCTGCGGGCGAACGGTCATGTCGCTGGTCGGATACGGCGTCGGGTTGTTGTCGATGGGCAGGCCGGCGGCGATCCAGCCGGTGTAACCGCCGTCGAGCAGCGTCACGTTCTGATGGCCCGCCCAATGCAGCATCCACCACAGCCGTGTCGCCCACATGAGGTGCGTGGTGCTGTAGAGCACGACCAGACTGTCGTCGGCCACGCCGTATTTGCGAAATTCGTCCTGCAGCTGTTGCGCGCCGGGCAACGTGAATGCGAGTGGATTCGACGCGTCGGACATTCCGCGCGTCAGGTCGAGTAATCCGGCCGTGGGGATGTGCCCCTTCAGGTAGTTGTCGCGGCCGCTTTCGACGCGATAGCGGGGCGGATCCGGATGCAGGTACACGGTCGTGTCGAAGATCCGCAGGCGTTTGTCGCGGCGTTCGATGCCATCGAGCACGTCTTCGGCCGACGTCAGATATTCCGGGTGGCTGTAGTTCATGAAAAAGCTCCGGTTGCCGCGCTGATTAAACACCAGCTTCGAGCGCTTTGCGTACCTCGCCGTCCCAGTCAGCGGGTGAGATCTTGACCGGGTTGACCGCGTCGCAATCGTTGAAGGCGGCGAACTCTCGAGCGGTGCGGGCGAATTCCGCGACGAACCGGTCGCGGTCGCGGATGTC
>JANLUG010000285.1:0-2219 GCA_031363335.1 Gammaproteobacteria bacterium | reverse complement strand
CGTTCGTGCATGGAGTCGACGACTTTGAGTTCGGTCAACCCTCGGTGCCCGACTTCGCGCACCATGAGCGTGTGTGGAATCACGCCGATCACACGGCCGCCGCGCGCGAGCATCGCATCGGCGAGCACGCCCATCAGCCCGACACAGCCACCGCCGTAAACGAGTTCGATGCGCCGCTCGGCCAGCACGTCAGCGAGATCCACGGCAGCGTCTCGATACGCATCGTCCGCACCGATACTCGAACCGGCAAACACGCAGATGCGATTCACGGACTACGCCGCGATGCCGGATTCGACACGCGCCGCGCGCGCAAATGCCACAACCGCCTCGCGCAGGTCGGCCCTGCGTTGCGCGCCGACGCTCTCGCTGAAACAGAACGACAGCCGCAGCTGATCGAGCCCGGCGCGCGGATTGCGCTTGCGCGCGTCGGCCGGATAAAAGTCGTACATCGGAATGGCAACGACCCCGTATTGCGATACGAGCCGCGCGATGAACGCGTCGTCGGTCGTCACGTTCGGACTCAGGAACGTGAACACCGTGAAGAAACCCGCTTCCGGGTGCGTCCAACGGAACGACTCGGGGTACGCACCGAGTTCCGCCTGCAATCCGTCGAGCACGATGCGGCGATTCTCGCGATAGATCTTCAGCTTCTCGTTCGCGACCGGCCAAAGCGACTTACGAATCTGCATCGTATCGTCGTGCAGCAACGCTTCGAAGCCGTGCAGCGCTTCCGGATTCTGAAACAACAGGTCGGCGCTCGCCTCGGTCAACAACAAATCCGTGATCGGCACTTGCCGATCACCTTCGATGGCGAGCACCGCATCGGAAAAGATGAAGCCGACGCGCGGCCCGGGAAACCCGATCTTCGATCCGGTGAACAGATGAATCGTGCGATCCGGCGCGAGCGACACGAACGGCTGCGGTCGTGCATCCGCCGCTGCGTAGTTGATGTACAGATACGGCGCGTCTTCGAGAATGAGGATGCCCTCTTCTTCGACCACCTCCAGCAGCGCCCGACGACGCGTGTCGCTGAATGAAAAGCCGGCCGGATTGTGGCCGTCGGGGATCGAGTAGTAGAACGGCACGAAATAGCCGGCGGCGCGGGCGGCGCGAATCTGTTCGCGCACGCGCGCCACGATCGGGCCCTCGCGGTCCATCTCCACGCTGAACACCGCCGCATGTCGATTGAGCATCGCGCGGGCGAGAAAGCCGGCGTAAGTAGGCGCATCGGTAATGTATGCAACCGGCTTGCCGGGGCGTTCAAACAGCGAGCACACGAGGCTGATGCCGCCGGTCGCGCCAACAGTCGGAATGAGGCGCGCCGGATCGATGTCGAGGTTCCAGTCCGCGCCGTACACCTGCGCAAACGTCTCACGCGGTTTGCGCGGCCCGAGCGTGTCTGTATACGCATACGATTCGCGCAGATATTCCGGCAGCGCATCGGGATCGTTCAGCCCTTCGCGCACGCGCAGATGTTCGAAGTACGCAGCCTTGTGCGCGAGAAACGCGCGCGGGTCGGTCGCCTCGGGATGTGGGTAGCCGGCACCGAGGTGATGGATCTTCAGCCCGTGCGATTCCGCGATCGCCCGCAGATTCGGCAGAGAAGCCGCCATCTGTCGCGTTACGGAAACGGGCTGACGTCGGATGTCAGGGGCAGACAACGTCGTGCGCGGAGCCTTCGCCATGCGCGTAATCATCGTGTGATTTGCGGATTCGGCACACTGCTCTAGGATGGCGATCTCGTCAAGATTCGAAGTCGCCACGATGCAGCTGCATTTTGAAACGCACGACGGCGTCGGCCCGCATCTGTTGCTCGTGCACGGTTTTCTGATGTCGCGCGCACAGTGGTTGCCGAACCTCGCGGCGCTGACTCGGGTTTGTCGGCCCGTCGTGGTGGAACTGTTGGGGCACGGCCGGTCCGCCGCGCCGACCGAAGCCGCGGCATACCACCCCGATGCATACGTTGCGGCATTCGACGAGATTCGCCGCGCGCTCGGCGTGGAGCGTTGGTGGTTGTGCGGCTACTCGCTAGGGGCCGGACTGACAATCCGTTACGCGCTGACGCATCGCGATCGCGTGTTCGGTCATGCCTTTACGAACTCCACGTCCGCGTTCGCGGACCCCGAGCAGACCGAAGCGTGGAGCAGCGGCGCCGCCGACGCCGCCGCGAAGATAGAGGCCGGTGGTATCGACGCGATCGAACGGATGCCCGTGCATCC
>JANLUG010000790.1:0-2415 GCA_031363335.1 Gammaproteobacteria bacterium | reverse complement strand
CTTTGATGTCGTCTGGTCCGGTGACCGCAAGATCGGCGCCGACGGCAAACTGCCCGCGGTTGGCAACACGGTCGATCTGAAGACCGCGACGTATACGGACGCCATTGGCGCCCCGCAACTCGCCACCGGCTGGACCGATCCCGAATTCAAGCCGGACCAGCACGCCTTCTACTATGCCCGTGTCCTCGAGATACCGACGCCGCGCTGGAACACTTATGACGCCGTGCGGTTGAACATGCCGCCGCTGACGAAGGTGCCGGCGGCCATCCAGGAACGCGCCTGGAGTTCGCCGATCTGGTACACGCCGGCCACGTAACTGAACGCTCTCCTCAAAGAACCGCTGCTGCATTTCCTGCTGCTGGGCGCGGCGCTCTTCATCGCCTACGGCCTGATCTCCAAGCCTGGCAGCAACGCTGCACCGGGGCAGATCGTCGTGACGCAGGGGCAGGTCGAGCATCTGGTGACCGGCTTTGCAAAAACCTGGCAACGGCTGCCGACCGATGCGGAGCTCAAGGGTCTGATCGACGACTGGGTGCGCGAGGAAATTGCGACGCGAGAAGCGATGGCGTTGGGGCTCGACAAGGACGACACCGTCGTCCGCCGCCGCCTGCGGCAAAAGCTCGAGTTCGTATCCGAAGACATCGCGGCCCAAACCGAACCGACCGATGCCGACTTGAACGCGTATCTGAAGGCGCACCCCGAATCGTTTCGCGTTGAGCCGCTGTTCACGTTCAGCCAGGTGTACCTCGATCCCGTAAAGCATGGCGCTAACCTCGGACGCGACAGTGCACAATTGTTGGTGCGTTTGAAGCGAGGCGACGGCGGGACCGCTGCTTCGGCGCTGGGCGATTCGTTCCTGCTCGAGCACACGTTCCGATCCGTGCCGACCAGCGAAGTTGCGAAGCAGTTTGGCCGCGAGTTTGCGGCGAAGTTGGCCGCACTTTCGCCTGGCGAGTGGCAGGGGCCGATCGAATCCGGATACGGCATGCATCTGGTGTTGATCAGCGAACGTACAGAAGGACGCCAGCCCGAGCTCGCGGACGTGCGCGACGTCGTGCATCGGGAATGGACGAACGCGCAGCGCCTGAAAGCGAACGAAGCGTTCTACGAGGCGCTATCCAGGCGCTACATCGTGATCATCGAGCAACCGGAGCCTACGCAAGCGAAAGACGTCGCGGCTGCAAGTGAAGCGAAGTGAAGTGAAGAGCAGTGAAGAGCAGTGAAGAGCAGTGAAGTGAAGCGCACGCTCCTCGTAGTTGTTCTGCTCACCGGCTTCGCGTCGGGCGCGTCCGCTCATGAGGTGCGTCCCGCGTATCTCGAACTGCGCCAGAGCGCACCGGAAACGTACGGCGCACTCTGGAAGGTGCCGGGCCTTGGAGACAATTTGCGCCTCGGTCTATACGTGCAGCTGCCGGCGACTTGCACGAACGTCACCGAGCCGCGCGCATCGATGGTCAACAACGCGTACACCGAACGCTGGATCGTGAAGTGCGCGGGCGGATTGACCGGCGGCACGATTCACATCGACGGTCTCACGGCGACCACCACCGACGTGCTCGTCCGTTTCGAACGCCTCGACGGTACTACACAAGTCACGCGCCTCACGCCGTCCACAACCTCGTTCGTCGTCGAAGCGGCGCCCAACGCGATGCAGGTTGCGCGCACGTATCTCGTGCTCGGCGTCGAACACATCCTCGGCGGCATCGACCATTTGCTGTTTGTGCTCGCGCTGCTGATTCTGGTGAGGGGCACACGCCGGCTCATCTGGACGGTCACGGCGTTCACCGTTGCACACAGCCTGACATTGGCGGGCGCGACGCTCGGCTTCGTACATGTGCCGGGGCCGCCGGTCGAAGCGGCCATCGCAGTGAGCATCTTGTTTGTAGCGGCGGAGATCGTGCATAGCCGGCAGGGGAGGCCCGGCCTCACGGAGCGGTTTCCATGGATTGTCGCGTTCACCTTCGGCCTGCTGCACGGCTTCGGCTTTGCGAGTGCGCTAAACGAAGTCGGCCTGCCGCAATCGGCGATTCCCGTTGCGCTGCTGTTCTTCAACGTCGGCGTCGAAGTTGGACAGCTGCTGTTCATCGCATCGGTCGTCAGCGTCATTGCGCTCGCGCGGCGACTCACGCGGCACATCGGGATGTCGCAACCGGCATGGGCCTGGCGCGTTCCTCCGTACGCCATTGGCACGATCGCTGCGTTTTGGATCATCCAGCGCGTCGCTGCATTCTGAAGGGTGAATGTCCATCGCGGTCTCAGGAAGCTTTGAGCCGTTGATGATCGAGCTGTAGTTCGGTCCGCTCGTCACTGCTATGGTGCGGGCGCCGACACGCGAACTACGCACCGTCGAGCGACGCTGGAACACTTCCCAATTGGACGTCTGCAATGACACAACTGATTTACGCAATCGCATTG
>JANLUG010000777.1:0-7953 GCA_031363335.1 Gammaproteobacteria bacterium | reverse complement strand
GACGTTTACCTCGGTGAGGTAGTCGCCGATGACGTCGATGCCGACGAAATAGAGACCGCGGCGCACCAGTTCGGGACCGACCTGTTCGGCGATCCAGCGATCGCGCGCGGTCAGCGGTCGACCTTCGCCGGTGCCGCCGGCCGCCAGATTGCCGCGCGCTTCGCCGGCCTTCGGAATGCGTGCCAATGCATACGGGATCGGCTCGCCGTTGACGATCAGGATGCGTTTGTCGCCGTCGCTGATCTGCGGCAGGAACACCTGCGCCATGATCTGCTGGCGGCCGTGTTGCGTCAGCGTTTCGATGACTACGGACAGGTTCGGATCACCCTCCATCAGCCGGAAGATGTTGGCGCCGCCCATGCCATCGAGCGGCTTCAGCACGATGTGCTTGTGCTTCGCCTGGAATTCACGGATCACGTCGGCGCGGCGCGTCACCACCAGCGGCGGGCCGCACTGTGGAAACGCGGTCGCGAAGAACTTCTCGTTGCAGTCGCGCAAACTCGCCGGTCGATTCACCACCAGTACGCCTTCGTTCTCGGCGCGCTCCAATAGATAGGTGGTGTAGATGTACTCCATGTCGAACGGCGGATCTTTGCGCATGAGGATCACGTCGCAGTCGGCCAGCGGTTCGGCCACTTCTTCGCCGAGGCAGTACCAGTCCGACAGCGCGGTGGCCGGATCGAGGCGTTGGACGAACGCGTCGCTCAGCGAAAAGGTCCGCAGGAATCCCCACGGCCGCTCGTCGCGGTAGAACAGATCGCCCTGTTCCACGCAACGCACATCCCAGCCGCGCCGCTGCGCCGCGCGAATCATCGCCAGGGTGCTATCTTTCTTGAGGTTGATTTCGTCGATCGGATCGATGACGAAGACGGCTTTGCGCATCGGGCAACGTGGCTCGCGTGACGGCTGTCAAAAGTACCCACATGGGTACTGGCGAGCAAGCAGAATGAGACAGAAATCCCTTTACGGTCGGCGACTTATAGATCGACCCCAGAAATCGTGTTACAACGCGGATGTTCTGTTGGCCGGGCATCCCGGCGCAGTATTTCAGACACCGCAAATGGTGCCCAAAGAAGGGCAACAGCAAGGACCGTACCATGGAAGAGGAACTTCGGGGCGTCAAGGTTTTGGTCATTGATGACAGTAAGACCATTCGACGCAGTGCGGAAAACCTGTTGTCGAAGGCCGGATGCGACGTCATCACCGCTACGGATGGGTTCGACGCACTCGCCAAGATTGCCGACTCCCATCCCGAGATCATCTTCGTCGATATCATGATGCCGCGCTTGGACGGGTATCAGACCTGCGCGCTGATCAAGAACAACAGCGAGTTCAAATCGACCCCGGTTGTAATGCTGTCGAGTAAGGATGGTCTGTTCGATAAGGCTAAGGGCCGCATCGTCGGATCTGATCGGTACATTACGAAGCCGTTCAGCAAAGAAGAGCTCCTCGGCACCATACGTACGTTGGTGGGCTAAGAAACGGATTCGAGGCAGCGACGATGGCTCGTATTCTTGTAGTCGACGACTCACCTACTGAAACCCATCAGTTCGTGAACGTGCTGGCGAAGCACGGTCACCAGGTGCTGACCGCAGCATCCGGAACGGATGGGATCGATCTTGCGAACGAAGAACTACCCGACGTCATCCTGATGGATGTCGTCATGCCCGGTATCAACGGTTTCCAGGCGACGCGCCAACTCACGCGCGACAACCAGACCCGCCACATCCCGGTGATCATCGTTTCATCGAAAGACCAGGACACGGACCGTGTCTGGGGCGAACGTCAGGGAGCGTCCGGCTATCTGACGAAGCCGGTCGATGAAAAGACGTTGATCTCCGCGGTCAATGGCGTCCTGGAAGACGATTAGGTCAGCGGCGATGGCAGCGAGTCAGGTATTGCAGATTCTGCGCGATATCGAGGCGGATACGTTTCGAAACGCCGCGCAACTGCCGCACAAGCGCGACACGCGCCCCGAGTGGCAAGGAATTGGCTTCCAGCTGGGTGGTGTGCGTCTCGTGTCGCCGCTCGGCGAGGTCAACGAGATCCTCAAATTGCCGCGCGTCACGGCACTGCCGCGTGTGCGCGATTGGGTCGCGGGCGTCGCGAACGTGCGCGGACGCCTGATTCCGGTGGTAGATCTGCATCGGTATTTCGGCGCCACGGCAACCGTGCAACGGTTGCAGTGGCGGTTGCTGATCGTCGACGGCGACGGCATCAGCGTGGGGCTCATCGTCGAGCAGTCGCTCGGCATGCAGCATTTTCAGGAAGACAGCTTCGAGAGCGGCCAGCCTGAAGGGCTCGATGCGATTCACCCTTACATCAAGGGCGCGTATCGACACGGCGGTCGGGTGTTCTACGTAGTCAGTCTGATGGCACTCGTTCGGGATGAACGGTTTCTAAACGTAGCGGAATAACGGAAAAGGGATATGAAAGCGAACAAGGTTTCGGCAAGTCCGCTGTTGAGCGCGCTGATCGTTCTACTGACGGTAACGTTGGGCGCAATGGGCTTCGTGATCGTCACCGACGACCGATCGGTGACCGGCAACTATCCGCTGCTGCTTGCCGTTGGCGGCATTGTGCTGGTGGCGGTGATCGCGATGCTGCTGTTGCGCGACGCGCGGCGAAAGCTGTCGGAACAGGCCGAACAGAACGAGCGAAACCAGGCCGCCATTCTGCAGTTGCTCGACGAACTCGCCGACCTCGCCGAAGGTGACCTGACGGTGCACGCATCCGTCACCGAGAACTTCACCGGCGCCATCGCCGACTCGATCAACTTCGCCATCGACCAGATGCGCGGACTGGTGTCGAACATCAACCGCGTGTCGGTGCGCGTTGCGCGCGCGGCCGAAGAAACGCAGCAGACTGCACGCAGCCTCGCGAACGCCTCGGACAACCAGGCGCGCGAAATCACCGCTGCATCGACCGCGATCAACGAAATGGCCGTATCGATCGATCACGTGTCGTCGAACGCAGCGGAATCCGCGGCGGTAGCCGAACGCGCCGTAGCAATCGCCAACAAAGGCGCTGATGTGGTGCAAGCGACCATCGGAGGTATGGATACGATTCGCGGTCAGATTCAGGAAACGTCGAAGCGGATCAAACGCCTCGGCGAGTCGAGCCAGGAGATCGGCGACATCGTTTCGCTGATCAACGACATCGCCGATCAAACGAACATCCTGTCATTGAACGCCGCGATTCAGGCGTCCATGGCCGGCGATGCGGGTCGCGGGTTCGCGGTGGTCGCCGACGAAGTTCAGCGTCTCGCAGAACGCTCGTCAGCGGCAACGAAGCAGATCGCTGCACTCGTCAAGACGATTCAGACCGATACGAACGAAGCGGTCATCTCGATGGAACAGACCACGACCGAAGTCGTCAGCGGTGCGAAACGGGCACAAGACGCCGGCGTTGCGCTGGAGGAAATCGAAAGCGTTTCGACATCGCTTGCGGAACTGATTCAGAACATCAGCAACGCCGCGCGCCAGCAAGCAGCGTCGGCCGGACATGTATCGAACACGATGGGCGTCATCCAGGAGATCACTTCGCAAACCGCAAACGGCACCGAAGCGACGGCGAAGTCGGTCGGCGCGCTGGCGGAAATGGCGAACGAGATGCGCGTGTCGGTTGAATTCTTCAAGCTGCCCGGTGACTCGAAGTCTCGTTGAACACTGCGATATACGGGTAGACGCCGCGCGTCGCCACTGAAGGGCAGGACTGGATAGCCGAATGACCGAAAGCCGAGAACATTTCGCGCTGGATTGGATCAAGCGCGAGATCGACGAAACGCTAAAGGCGGCGCGTCAGGCGCTCGAAGCCTATGCGGAATCGGATCGCGACGAGACGAAGATGCGCGCGTGTCTGACGTACCTGCACCAGGTGCACGGCACGTTGTTGATGCTCGAACTCACCGGCGTCACGGTGCTCACCGACGAGATGGAGCAGCTCGCGCAAGCGCTGCTCGGCGGTTCGGTTTCGAACGTCGACGATGCACAACAACTGTTGATGCAGGGCATCCTGCAGTTGCCCGCGTTCCTCGAAGAAATTCAGAAGGGTTTTCCGGATTCGCGCCGCGCCGTGCTGCCGCTCGCCAACGAGCTGCGTGGGGCGCGCGGTGTCGAACGGTTCGCTGATCCAGGTGCGCGTTCCGGTGTCGTGCTGCACGGAACTGCCAGCACCGACACGCTGAAGCGCTTCGATCAGATCGACGGCACCGAAAAAGCCCGTCGGATTCGCGCGGCGTATCAGCAGGTCCTGCTATCCGTACTGAAAGGCGAAGACTCGAGGAAGGCGCTTTCGACGCTGTCGAAAGTCGCAGTCGGACTCGAACGCATCTGCGAGAAAACGCCGTATACGTCGCTGTGGCGGGCGTTCTCTGCATTTGTCGCAGCGCTCTCCGACAACGACGCAGAGCTGACCGGCGACGTCGTTCGTTTGTTGCGTCGTGTCGATGCGGAGATAAAGGAACTCGCGCAGCACGGTGCCGGGGCGCTGACGCGGCCGCTGTCGCTCGATCTCGTGAAGCAGCTCGTCGATGCGGCGCGCGAACACGGCAACGACAGCCCCGACATCAAGCAACTGGGCGAGGCAATCGCACAGGAGCCGCCGGAAGAACGCCTCGCCATATCGAAACGTGAGGCGATCCATACCGCCGCGGCTGCGCTGCGCGAGGAACTGGCTGGCGTCAAGGATGCGCTCGACCTGTTCGTGCGCGGCGACGCGCGAACGGCCGACACGCTGTTGCAGCTGGCCGTGCCCCTTAAGCAAATCGGCAGCACGCTGTCGATTCTCGGCTTCGAAAGCTCGCGCGCCGTCATCGCGGATCAGGTTGAATCGATTCACGCGGCGGCCGCAAGCGGCTCGTTCGACGATGTGTTGTTGCTGGGCGTCGCCTCCGCGCTGTTACAGGTCGACGAGAACCTCGCGGGAATTGCGCAACAGCGCAGCGGACTGAGCGGTACGTCCGACGCGTCGGGGTTAATCAACGAAGCGCAGCTCGCCGTGCTCGGTGAAGCGCGCACAGGTCTCGAACAGGTCAAGCAGGCTGTAGTCGATTACGTGTCCGCGCAGTGGGATACGAACAGGCTGACCGACGTTCCGGCGTTGTTGTCGGCGGTTAGAGGCGCGCTTGCGATGGTGCCGCTGACCGTCGCTTCGGAGCAACTCGGCCGGTGCGGTCTCTATGTCAGCAACGAACTTGTCGTGGGCCACACACCGGACTGGGTGGCGCTCGATGCGTTCGCCGACGCGATCAGCGGTATCGACTATTACCTCGAACGGCTCTGCGAAGATGCGGCGGCCCCGGGCGAAGAAATTCTCAGCGTCGTCGAACGCAGCCTGACACAACTGGGTTATGGCGCAGGCAGCGAGCGCGCGCTGCGTCCGGCGGCGGCTGCTGCGAAACCGACGCCCGCGCCAGTTCCGATGCCGCCGCCCGTCGCAATGCGGGAGCCGGTAGAGATCGAAGACGAAGAGGGAATCGCCTTCGACGACGTGGCGCCCGAACCGGAACTTCATGAAGCGCCGCAGACGGCCGTTGAGCCGGAACCGTTCGAAGCGCGGACGCTCGTGCAGGCGCCGAGCCCCGCTGCGAAACGAACCGCGCCGACCGCCGACTTCGATCTCGTCATGGAGGATCCGGACGAAGTATCGACCGGTCCCGTCAGCGTCGAAGAACTCGAAGACGAAGCATTCGATCTGAACACGGCGCTGTTCGACGACGAATCTGTGTCGTCGACGCCGGTCGAACCGCCGCGGCCGATACGTGGCGCGAAGCAGCCGCCTGCGATCGACTTCAACGACGAAGACATGCGCACGATCGCCGAAGACGAACCGTCGACGCAGCTCGATGTTCAAGTGAAACCGTCGCGCGCGCCTGCTGCGTTGCAGGTTGCCGATGCGCCGTCCGATATCGACGACGACATTCTCGAGATCTTCGTCGAGGAAGTCGGTGAAGTACTCGAGCGCGTCGATCAATGGTTGCCGCAGTGGGCAGCGGAATTCTCCAACGAAGAGGCGCTGACTGAAGTGCGTCGCGCGTTCCACACGCTGAAGGGCAGCGGCCGAATCGTCGGTGCGAATGTGATCGGCGAACTCGCCTGGTCGGTCGAGAACATGCTGAACCGAGTGATGGACGGCACCGTTGAGCCGAATCATCAGATTGCGTCCGTCACGCGCGAAGCGCGGGCAGCCGTTCCCGCGCTGTGTCACGCATTCGAGAATCGACGCCCGGTTGCCGACGGTCAGATCGCCACGATCATGGAAAAGGCCGACGTACTGTCGTCCGGCGGACGGCTCGAAGAGTTCGCGGACGAAAAGCCTGCCGACGCGGCGGTTGTACCGATTCGCAACGCGGCGCCGGTCGAAGAAATCTCTGTGGATGAGTTGCCGCAACCCGATCTGACCGAGATGTCGCTGCAAGACGACGATGCAGAGACATTCGCGCTGTTCGAACAGGAAGCCGCGATTCACTTGCAGGTGCTCGAGGAACATTTTGTCAGCGCCGACGTGATCTCGGCCGACGCATTGAGCGACGACGCGGTCCGCGCGCTGCACACGCTGCGTGGCAGCGCATCGATGGCCGGCGTCGATAGTGTTGCCCGTGTCGCGGGTCCCCTTTATCAAGTCGTCAGAGAAGCGCGTGATCGCGGCTCTCGCATCGGCTCCGACATCGTCGATTTCGTTCAACAGGGCGTATTCGCGCTGCGCCGCACGCTCAATGCCCTGTCCGAAGGTAGCGAGCCGCATGAGGATATGGCGTCCTTCGAAGCCGAGGCGCAACGTATCGTCGCCGGTCTGGGCGAACCCGGTTCGGGCGCGTCAGCGCTGCTCAGCCTCGACGGCGCTCCGGTATTGCTCGGTGCCGGCGACTTCCTGACGGGATGGCTCAGCGGCGCGATGGATCTCGGCGCGCTGTCCGACACGGTCGCAGCGCTGCACGAACTGCGCAACGAGGCGGAGAGTCAGGGTCAGGCGCCGATCACGAACCTGTGCGACGCGTTGATCGCGGCGTACGAACGCCTCGAAGACCATCCGTTGACTACTGGCGCGCACGCGGCGTTGAGCGATGCACACGAGAAGCTGCTTGGAATGTTCGATGCGATTGCCGCGGAGCAGAGGCTGCCGGACGCATCGCACGAGATCAAAGCGCTGGCTGAAGCGCGCATTGCGGAAGTTGTAGAAGAAGAGCTCGATCTGTCCGAACCGGAAGATCGCGCGCCGCGATCGGCCAAAGTTGTCGATTTCCCGACCTTCGTGCGCCCGCAACCGGAGATATCGGTCGATTCGATCGTGCTGGAGCAGGCGCCGACGAAGTCGGTAGAACAGAAGCCCATCGAGCAGAAGGCGCCGGCACCCACGCCGCCGATCGAGCGACGCGCCGAACCACCGCCGATGGCCTTGTCCGAACCGAACGTGCCTGTGCTCGAACAGCGCGTCGAGCCGCCGGTATCAAAATCGATGCCGAGCGCGGTGTCGCGTCCGACGGTGACGTTGCCGCCCGATGCCGACTACGAAATTCTGGAGATCTTCTTCGAGGAAGCCGAAGAGCTGCTCGAGGCGATCGACCAGAGCATTCACGAATGGCTCGAGACGCCCGACAACCGCGTCTATCTCGAGAATCTGCTGCGGTCACTGCATACGTTGAAGGGCGGCGCGCGTCTCGCCGGATTGTCCGCGCTGGGCGACGACTCCCACACCTTCGAATCGTTCCTGATCGGCGTGCAAGGCAAGCCGTTGCTGCCGGTCGGCTTCTTCGACGCACTGCAGCTTCGCCACGATGAAATGCTGGCGGTGGTCAACGCGCTGAGAATCGCCGCGGGAGAGGGCACGGCCGCGCCGGCACCGGTCGTTCCGGAACGTCCGGTCGCGAAGACTCCCGTTCAGGAACCCGGCCCACGACCTGTCGCAGCGCCGCCGCGTGCGACTGCCGCACCGACGAAACCGTTTGCAGCGCCG
>JANLUG010000736.1:0-2174 GCA_031363335.1 Gammaproteobacteria bacterium | reverse complement strand
GAACTGCCGGCGCCGATGACCAGCACGTCATAATTGGAAGTCATTCTCGCGCACCGTACGTGATGGCTTCGGTGCCGGTGAAGGCAAGTTCGTCGGCCTTGCAGAGGAAACGCAGCGGCGGAAACACGATGGTCTCCGACGCGAGCGACGACGACACGACGTTGTACGGATCGAGCAGCGGATTTCCCCACGCGAGCGCATCGAAACACAACAAGCGCGCCTGCAGCCGTTCGACGCGCACGGCCGTGTGGTCCGCTTCGAGTTGCACCAGCCTGACGCCGTTGGGCGTGTGCGCGAGATTCAACGTGCCGGTGTATTGCACGTCGTGCACGTCCATCGGTTCGGGATCGAGCGCGTGAACGCGCAAGATCTCGACCCCATCGAGCGCAACGCGGGCATCGAGGCCGTCATAGCCGTGACGCAGCGCCACATCGGCATGCCGCGCCGGAAATCCAAAGTGGCGACGCAACGCTTCGCACGCGGTTGCCGTGGACACGAAGGCGCCTAACGTAAAGCCTCGGGCGCGCAAGCCGCTCCGGCAAGCGGCACGCGCTAACGCAAATCGAAACGCGCCCCACGGACTGGCTCCCACCGCCCAGATTTGCAGCGACAGCGCCGCCGGAATCGTCGGATGCAGACTGGGCGGCAACACCGCCTCGCGCGCGGCGTTGCGCATTTCCGCCGTCATCTGAAAGCACGCGACGTCATCGAGCTGGATCGTGTCGCTCAGGAAATAATCGATCGTCGCTGTCGGCTGCAGCGCGAGCAGCGTCTCGATGGCGGCGGTTCCAACCAGCATCAGCGCACTCCGACGCGGCGTGCAGCGGCAGCCGCGAATCCGGGCAGCGCCGACGGCGCGTAAACCGGTGCACGTGCATCTGCGGCGCTGCGGAACTGCGGCATCACTTCGCGCGCAAACAGCCGCATGCTGTCGAGCACCGCCTGCTGCGGCACCATCTCCATCGCGTTCAGCAGAAAGTTGATACCCGTAACGCCGATCGACTCCCAGCGTTTGATCGTCCGCACGAGGTGATCGGGATCACCTACACCGACGCCTTCGGGTAAACCCTTCGCCGCGCTCGGATCGTCCGCCGGCGGCTTCTTTCCTTTCATGGCGGCGCCGACATTGCCGAGCGTCTGATATGCGCGCGTCGGAAACGCTTCGCGCGTCCAATACAGATGTGCATTCGCGATGTTGAACGTGTTGACCATCGGCACGCCGACATTGCGCGCCTCGCGATAGTCTTCGTGGCAATACAGAAAATTCATCGTATGCACTTGATCGTTGACGACGCCGCCCACCGGCTCGCACTGCACGATGCGGCGGTGATATTCCTTCGTGCGGCGCTCCTGCTCTTCGTATCCGGCCGCCGACACACCGAGACAGCCGAGCCCCCGATCTGCTGCGTCGAGCTCGGTGCCGGGCGTCGTTACCGTCACCCCCATCGGCGGGTGAGGCTGCTGATACGGCTTCGGCAAGACGTTGCGCGACGGCATTGAAAACGCTTTTCCCTGCCACTCGAACTCGTCCTTCGTCCACATCTGCGGCAGCACGCGGACGAACTCGTCCCAGGTCTTCTTCGTGTCGTCCGGATTCACCGAGAAGCCGCCCAGCTCCGTCCACGTCGACGAACGCGCGGTGCCGAACTCGAGCCGGCCGTTCGAGATGATGTCGAGCGCCGCCGCGCGTTCGGCAACGCGGATCGGATGGTTCATCTCCGGCACGCATACGACGGCGCCATGGCCGACGCGAATGCGTTGCGTTTGAGCTGCCACCGCGGTGAGGAATACTTCCGGTGCCGAGCAATGGGAATACTCTTCGAGGAAGTGGTGCTCCACGGCCCAAACGTGATCGAAGCCGAGTTCATCCGCCAAACGACATTGCTCGAGCGCGTTGTGATAGACGCTCCATTCCCCCAACGTCGAAAACGGCCGCGGCGTCGACAACTCGAAAAAAATTCCGAACTTCACCGACATCTCCTTTGAGTGGCGGAACTCAACGCGACGGCGGCGATCCGCCGGTGTGCGCATAGGTTTTGTTGGTGATGAACCAACGGCCGTCGATGCGCGCGACCGAGAAGTAGTCGACGAAGTCGCAGCCGAGGTAATCCGTCTCGGCGAGCACCGCGACACCGGCATCGCCGGTGATGTCGATCGAGCGGACGATGGCTTTG
>JANLUG010000613.1:0-1564 GCA_031363335.1 Gammaproteobacteria bacterium | reverse complement strand
CTCGGCCCCGTGCTGTTCGTCATGGTCGGAACTTGGCTCGGCGCGCAGGGTCTTTCGGTACCGGCCAGCTGGGCCGGCGCGGTCGTCGTGCTGATGGCAACGTGGTGGATGACCGAGCCGATTCCGCTGTGGGCGACCGGCTGCATTCCACTGCTGGCGTATCCCTTCCTCGGAGTGGCGAGTCCATTCGCGGTCGTGCTGCAGTACTTCGATCCGGTCAACTTTCTGTTCCTCGGCGGCATGATGATCGCGGCATCGATGCAGCAGTGGGGGCTGCACCGCCGCATCGCGCTGACGATCATCTCCGCCATCGGCGTCAGTCCGCGTCGCATCGTGCTCGGCTTCATGCTGGCGACAGCCTTCGTCAGCCTGTGGATCTCGAACACCGCCACGACCGTGATGATGTTCCCCATCGGCATGGCGGTGCTGTTGAAGATGGGCGAACAGATGGGATCCGATCACCCGCTGGTGCGCCGCTTCGGCCTCGCATTGATGCTTGGCATTGCCTACGCCGCGAGCATTGGCGGAATCGGCACGAAAATCGGCACCGCGCCCAACATCATCATGGTGAAACAAGCCGCCGAGGTGCTGGGTACGGACCTGGGATTCGCCACGTGGCTCATGATCGGGCTGCCGATCGTGTTTGTAGCGTTGCCGATCGTCTTTCTGTTCCTCGTTCACGTTGCGGCACCGGTGCCGGCAACCGGATTTCCGGGCGGCGGCGACGTAATCGAGCAGGAACGTCACGGACTCGGCCGGATGAGTCGCGGCGAGCGCGTTGCCTTCATTGGTTTTCTAACGGCCGCGCTGTTGTGGATCTTCCGCAACGACATGGAGCTCGGCGCGTTCACCATTCCAGGCTGGTGGCCGCTGATCACGTTCGGGTGGGCCGACATCATCCAGGTTCCGGTCGACAGTCTTCCGGCACCGCTCGCGAGGCTGATGCATCAGGATGTAGGCGACGCCGCCGTTGCAATGGGCGTGGCAATCGCACTGATGCTGATCCCGATCACGTTGCGTCCGCTGCGTTTCACGCTGGATATCCAGCGCGCCGCGCGCGTGCACTGGAGTCTGCTGGTGCTACTTGGCGGCGGTCTCGCGATGGCCTACGGCATGCAACAGAGCGGTCTGTCGACCTGGCTCGGCGAGCAACTGAAGGGCATCGGCCATCTCGGCCCTTACTCAGCAATCGTGCTGGTCAGCTTTGCGAGCCTTGCGCTGACCGAAGTCGCCTCGAACGTGGCCACCGCCAGCATCCTGGTGCCGATCGTCGCCGCCGGCGCCGAAGGTTTCGGCCTGAACGCGGCACCGCTGATGTTCGCAGCAACCATGTCGGCCTCATTCGGCTTCATGCTACCGGCCGGAACGCCCCCCAACGCTATCGTCTATTCCAGCGGATACATCACGGTGCCGCAGATGGTGCGTGCCGGCATCGCAGTCGACATCTTCGGCGCTTTGCTCGTCGCAACGATGTGCTACTTCCTTGTGCCTTGGGCGCTCGGCTAGGGCGCGCGATGGCGGATTCGATTGAGGTCGTGGGAGTGCGACTTCGAATGGGGTCGAG
>JANLUG010000265.1:0-3262 GCA_031363335.1 Gammaproteobacteria bacterium | reverse complement strand
GCGCGCGCGCTCGCCTCTGCCGAGGCGCCGGAGCTGACGCTGCCCGATCTCGACGGCCGTGAATTCAAACTGTCGAGCTTGCGCGGCCAGAAGGTGCTGCTCTTTGCCTGGGCACCTTACTGAGGCTGTTCAGGAGACCTGCCCGTGTGGCAGGCATTGCGGAACGAATACCACCCGAAAGGTTTCGAACTGGTTGCGGTCGGGCTCGATACGCTCGGCGGCGCCGGCTGTCGCAGCTTCATCGAAGCCGCCAAGCCCGAGCATCCGTCGCTAATCGATCAGCATCACGTCCTCGCCGATCTCTTCGGCGTCATCAACATACCGAGCAGCGTGTGGATCGACGAGCGCGGCATCATCGTGCGCCCCGCCGAAGCAGCGCCGCCGCCGCCGCAGAACGGACCCACCATCGCCCGCTTGAACCTGCCGAGCGATCTGCCGCAGCGATTCGTGGAGATCATGGGAGAGGCGGTCAAAATCACGAGCGACGCGCCGTCCTATCACGACGCGCTGCGCGACTGGGTGAACAACGGCGCGGCCAGCCGCTTCGCCCTATCGCCCGACGAAGTCGTCGAACGTTCGCGGCCGCGCGACAACGCGAAGGCGTTGGGGCACGCGCACTTCGCGCTGGCCACGCAACTCGAGATGGACGGCCATCACGACGCGGCGATTCCGCATTTCAGAGAGGCGCATCGACTGGTGCCGGAAAGCTGGACGTTCCGCCGTCAGGCGTGGTCGCTCGAAAAAGTGATCGACGGACCGCTCGCACGTTTCTGGCAAGGTCCTGATCCGACGAAGCCCGACGCGTGGCCGTACGAAGGCGACTGGCTCGCCGACGTACGCCGCGAAGGTGCGGAGAACTACAGCGAACCGTGGCGGCCCTGAAAAAATTCGATGCGGAGGTCGCTCTTTATGTTGACATGTCATCATAAATAAACCGATCTTGATGACATGAAAACGCGGGGCCGTCCTAAATCAAGCGCGCTACCACGCGGCGAGCAACTGCGTCGCGCGAAACGCTCGCAACGGACCCGCCAGCGCGCGGCCGGCATCGTACATGTTCAACTCGCGATTCCGGAGACGCTTGCGGTGAAGCTTGCCGCCGCACGCAACACGGCGCAGTTCCTGTCGGAACTGGAGGTGATGCTCGATCGAATGCTCGTGCGCGTCGCCGACTATCCGCAGCTGCGCGACCTCGCGTGGAATCGATCTGATCAACTCATTCCGGCCCACGAAGCGTTTGCACTCTACGAACGCAACTGGCGGTTCGTCGAAGCAGACCGACTCGACGAAGCCGAGCGTGCGTTGATCGACCGTCTCACGGCCCAGTTCGGAAGCGGCGTCATCAACGGCTGAGTTCCAGTCGCGGTCTCGACGATTCCACGCTGTCGCGTATGGGCCATCGCTGCACAAAGGCATGCGTCTGCTGCGAGGCTTCGTCTAGGCGGAGTCGACGTGTTCGTTCGGTACCCAGACGAGCATCACGAACAGCAGTCCTGACATGATGACGTGCCAGACAACGCCGGCGAGATAGGCCCGAAACTCGTGGTCGAACTCGACTCCGGCCACGTTCATGAACTGCACCATGCCGAACAGATAACCGATGCTGACGAACAGCTTCACGAGCACACCGGTCGTCGTCGCCATGAACAGCACCGCGCTAACGTGGCCGACGATCTCGATGCCGAGCAGCGCGCTCGCGAGGTTCCAGATCAACGCACGATCCGGCGTGAAGACGCCGATCAATAGCGGCAGCAGGCAGAACAGCACCGCGACCATCGCGTGCACCACCATGCCGTGGAACCGATCGGCCTGATCACGTCGCCAGCGACCCGAGTCGCGGCGGCCGAACAAGACGACGATCGCCGAAAAGCCGGCGAACGCGACCGCCACCTGCGCGAGCGAGAACAGCACATCGGTTTCGTCGTGTAACATCGCGGCGTTCAGTGTTCCTGCGCGCCGGTCGCGAATTCCATCAACGTTTCGAGCGGCACGAATTCCAGCGTTTTCGCGTGCGTTGCCGCCAGCACGACGCGCGGCGCGGCACCCGCTTCGAAGGCCTCGACCCAGCGCGCGGCGCACAAACACCATTGATCGCCGGGTTCCAACCCTGCGAAGCCATACTCCGGTCGGGGCGTCGACAAATCGTTGCCCGCGCGCCGTGAGAATTCGAGGAACTCGCGCGTGGTCTCCACGCAGACGCTGTGCACACCGACGTCGGAGTCGTCGGTCCGGCAGCAACCATCGCGAAAAAAGCCGGTCAGCGGCGCTGTGCTGCACGTTCGTAAAGGACCGCCGAGGACATTGATGCCGCGCGGCGCGAACGCTCTTTGCTCGCTCATAGTGCTATCTCGGTACCAGGCGTTGCATTATTGCATCTTTCAACTCAACCGATTCGACGGAGACTCTACGATGACCATCAAACGCCTGCACGTCGGACCGCGACTCTCGCAAGTTGCGATCCACGGCAACACCGTCTACTCGGCCGGCATCGTGGCAAGCGACGCCACCGCCGACGCGGCCGGACAAACTCGTCAGATTCTGGGGCTCATCGACGGCTATCTCGCCGAAGCCGGCACCGACAAGACGAAGCTGCTGAACGTGACGATCTGGCTCGCCGACATCAAGGACTTTGCCGCGATGAATTCGGTATGGGATACGTGGGTACCGAAAGGCAATTCGCCGCCGCGCGCGTGCGTCGAAGCGAAGCTCGCCGCGCCGCAGTACAAGGTGGAAATTCGCGTGATCGCGGCAATCGGCTGAACCGGAGGCCAGCATGAAAGCGGCAATCGGATTGATGGTCGAGGGTCAGTTCGGTCTGAACTGGGACCGCTGGACGCGCGTGCTGGATATGGCCGAACGATCCGGCTACCAGTGCGTGTTCCGCTCCGACCACTTCACCAACCCGGCCGAGCCGGACCTCGACTCGCTCGAACTGTTCACGTCACTGACGTACGCGGCAACACGGACGAAGCGCATCGAATTCGGCTCACTCGTGGCACCCGTCACCTTTCGCCATCCGACCAGGACGGTGCGGCAGGCCACGGCGATCGACGATCTGTCGGGCGGACGCCTCGTGCTCGGTCTCGGCGCCGGCTGGCAGCGGCGCGAGCACGAGAACTACGGCATTCCGTTCGACGATTTTCCGACCCGCTTCAACAAGCTGACGGACGCGCTCGAGATTACGCGACGGCTCCTGCGCGACGGAAAACCCGTCAGTTACACCGGCAAGATCGTCAGCGTCCGCGATGCGGTGCTGCTGCCG
>JANLUG010000507.1:0-1317 GCA_031363335.1 Gammaproteobacteria bacterium | reverse complement strand
GAACTGCTTTGGCTCGGCGCCGCTACCTCGTTCGCGTTCTTTGCGGCTGCGAGCCTCGTCTCCGGACGGTGGCCCGCCATCGCGCGCCTAACAGTGCGTGACTGGGTGCGCCTCGGTGCGCTCGGTCTGCTGAACCCGTTTCTCTACTATCTGATCCTGTTCGAAGCGTACGCCCGCCTCCCCGCCCAAATCGCGCAGCCGCTCAACTACACCTGGGCGATCACGCTCGCCGCGCTCGCGATTCCGGTGCTGCGGCAACGCATGACGCTGCGCATGGGTCTGGGCATGCTGGTCAGCTATTGCGGCGTGGTGGTGCTGTTGTCGGGCGGCCGACTCGACGGCTTCGCGGACGTGGACGGCATTGGCGTTGCGCTCGCGCTTGCCAGCACACTGGTGTGGGCGACGTATTGGCTCATCACGGTGCGCGCCAGCGACGATCCGTTGGTGATGATGACGGCGAGCTTCGCGGTGGGCGCTGTTGCGATCGGAATTGCGTGTCACCTCACCTACGGTCTGCCGCCGCTGACGTTGCGCCGACTCGGATACGGAGCGTGGGTCGGGCTCGTCGAAATGGGCGTGACGTTCCTGCTGTGGCAGCAGGCGCTGCGGCGAACGGCACACGCCGGCCGCATCGCGCAGCTGATCTTCCTGTCGCCGTTCATTTCACTGGTGCTGATCGATCACGTGCTCGGCGAGCATGTGCAGCCAAGTTCGTTGGTCGGGCTCGTGGGGATCGTCGCGGGGTTGTTGGTTGCGGGGCGAGCTAGGGTGGATTAGGGACTCTGCACGGGGCCATGTGTGCGGGATTGGCCTGAATGAGGGTGCCGAGGATCGGGGCGTGTGAGATTCGTCTGAGTCGGGAAGGTTTGATAAGGGAAGAGGGTGCTGGGGATCAGGCGATCGCGAGGTGTTTGAGCGCGTTGCTCTGTTTCGGCCGGCGAAGCTGCTGAACGCGACCGAACATGGCCCTAATCAGGGATGACGCCAAACAAGTGCACCGAGGCGCGACGGGCGGGCGCTGTGAGTGATCTCGCACGACAGGTAGCGTCGTTGCCCGGCAGCCGCATTTGGACCATGGCCCTAATCTATGGTCATGGCGCGATCAGCAAACCAACCGTTCGAACAGCTCGCCCTCGATGCGGCGCGTTATCGCTCGGGCCGCGGCGGACGCGACACGGTGCAGGTCGACCACGAGGAACTCGACCGCGGGTAATGCACCGGCCGCGTGAGCGCATCGTCGCCCGTGTACCCGTCCACGTGACGATCCGGTTGAGGCGCGGCATTCCTACCTTGCGTCAGCCGCGGTTCGTGCGCAGG